>CAYMTW010000021.1:0-30386 GCA_964393485.1 uncultured Melioribacter sp.
TAGCACTATTCTCCATTCTTCAAAAGCATAATTGCTCGGCCATCTACGATCAGTGAATACAGCCCTGCCGGGAGGCCGGAGAAATCCTGTTCTTGGATATCGGTTCCGTGCCATACCTCTTGACCCAATAGGCTGACGAGACGCAACTGTTTTCCGCTGTTGATGCCGGACAGTTCGATACGATGTGTGAAAGGATTCGGATAGACTCTCAGTACATTTTGCTGTTGTTCATCAACAGCACTAGGAGCTCCGCAGGCCGTTGTGTACCTGGCAAAGAAACGCCACATCAGGTCTGTTGCATCGAACTGATCGGAGACCGTTACCGTGCCCGTGGCCTGACCACCGGGCCATGAATGCTCACCATCATAGCTGACGTATTGCTCGATCACTGCGCCACAGGAACAATTGGCGTAAAGGAAGTGATCGTATTTGCCCTGCTCATGATGTAGGGTGTCCTTTCGTACCGTGCACAGATAATTACTCCCGATCACACCAAGCATGCTGTCCTGTGGCGGGAAGTACGTGCCGGTGCTGCCCGTGGTAATGCCACCCAGGTACTTCACGTTCTGATCCAGATAAGAATGAAAACTGATGATCGGAACAGCTTTACGGGGCGACCATGGGTAGATGACCAGACAGCCCGATACGGGTGCTATGGCTGCAATCCGCGATGACAGTTCATTTGCAAGTCGGTAGCACAACAAGGCACCATTTGAGAACCCGGTCGCATACACCCGCGTTGAGTCGATGGATCTGGATCTGAACAGCTTGGTTAGCAACGCGTCAACAAATCCTACATCGTCAATGTTCGCGCTGGTGGCCGGAGCACAGCATGCACCGGCATTGTATGTGCGCGCGCCCGCGATACGAACTCCTTCCGGATAGACGAGGACGAAGCCCTCGGCGTCGGACTTTTGCGACAGGCGCGATTGGTACTGAATGGACTGATACCCTAATGGACTCCCGCCATGAAAAGCAAGCACCAGTGGATGCCGCTTCGCCGTGCTGTACCCCGTCGGCAAGTGCGTCATGAAGGTGTGCCATCTACCACCAACGTTGATGCTGTCGTATACGTCGGTCTGGGAGTACAGCAAGGCCGGGAACCAGACAAGCATGGCGGCAAGGAGGCAGGAGGCTGTTATCATAGCGCACACAGACGGTACAGGGCGGAGAAGGTTTAATCACGGACGTTCGTGTTCACGACGCGGACTGTTTGCCTATCCCAATTAGTGGATCCCTGATTTCGCAGGGATGACAGTTGCTGCTCCGTAATTCCGTACCTCCGTCACTCCGTCACTTCGTACCTCCGTAATTCCGTACCTCCGTAACTCCGTAATTCCGTAATTCTGTACTTCTGATGCGCATTCCCCAACACATTATCGAGCAGGTGCGGCAGCAATCTGACATTGTTGACGTGATCGGCGAGCACGTCAAGTTGCGGAAGAACAACCGCAACTATATCGGGTTATGCCCCTTTCACACTGAGAAGACCCCATCATTCAACGTGAATGCCGAGCGTGGAATCTTCAAGTGTTTCGGATGCGGCAAGGCTGGCAATGTGATCACATTCGTTGAACAGCATCTGCACATGGGCTTTGTGGATGCAGTCCGGCATCTTGCGCAGCGATCGGGTATTGAGATTCCCGAGGAGCGCCGAGAGGACCCCACGGGTGAGTTTGCGCGGCAGGACAATGCCATGCGGGCGCTGCGTGAGGCTACGGAGTTCTTTCAGCAGATCCTCGAATCGTCAGACGGTGCTCCGGCGCGGGCGTTCTACACGAAGCGCGGATTTTCGGAACAGACCTGCAAGGACTTTCGTCTCGGCGCGGCCCCTGCGGCTTGGGATGTCACGATGCAGCACCTTCTGTCAAGGGGCTTTGCGATCGAGCACCTTGTCGATGCCGGACTGGTGATCACCCGCGAGGACGGCAAGACCTACGACCGGTTTCGCGGACGTGCCATGTTCGCCATCGCCGATTCTGGTGGACGTGTTGTGGGCTTCAGCGCCCGCACACTAACCGATGACCCGGGTCAGCCCAAGTACGTCAACTCCCCGCAGTCAATTGTATTTGAGAAAAGCAAACTTCTGTACGGCCTTGACCGCGCCAAGCGAGCCATCCAGGCCGACCGCACGGCGATCATCGTTGAGGGTCAGGCCGACGTCATTACCCTGCATCAGGCCGGAATCACCAACGTCGTGGCGAGCTCTGGAACGGCACTCACGTCCGAACATCTTCGGATCCTCAAGCGCTTTGCTGATGCTGTTGTTCTCGTGTTCGATAGTGACGAGGCGGGACAGAAGGCCATCACCAAGGGCATCGAGCTGGGGCTGGCCGCCGGCTTCGATGTGCGTTGCGTCGTCCTGCCCCAGGGCACAGACCCTGATTCTCTCGTTCGTACACAAGGGGCTGAAGCCCTTCGCCCCCTGCTGAGTGGAGCCGTTTCATGGCTGACCTATCAAACGGACCGGCTGCGTCTGACGGGACAGCTCGACGATGCTACACAGCAGGCGCGCGCCGTGCGGGTGATGCTCGAATGGATCGCGTCCGTGCCCGACTCCCTGCGTCACCCGTTTCTTGTGCGCGACCTTGCCGAGGCATTCCGACTCAACGAACAGGTGTTGCTCGAAGAGCTACGACGCGTGGTCACCGGAGCCTCCCAGCGCCCCGCGCCCAGCCAGGCAATTGTCGTCTCGGGTGCCCCATCAGAAAAGGTCAGTGTGCAGCAATCTGCCCCTTCCCTATCCTACAGAGCGGCCCTGCTTCCTTCGGAGCGGGAGCTCATCCGCATTGCCCTGACCGCACAGGACGGTCTCGCGATATTGCTCAACGAGGCAGGCATCACTTCTGAGAAGTTCTGGAGCGAGGGCGGACAAAAGATCTTCCGAAGCATCATGGTTGGTCACGAGGAGCACGGCATTGCCGCCGACCACGTTCTGCATGACCCCGCGCTTAGTGGTGATGAGCGTCGTGAGGTGGCCGACATCTTGTTCGGAGCATCCAGTCCGAGCATGGCATGGAAGAACTTTGACGTCGAAGTGCCTGATTACGAGGTACATCGGTCCATCCGCGACGCATTGCTCGGTATCGAGATTCACCGCATCCATCAGCGCATCGATGAAGCCACGCAGGTGCTGGAGACAATGGCCGACATCGACCAGCGCAAACAGCAGATGTTTGACATCGCACACATGATCCAGCTGCGCGAGCAGCTGCGAGCTCGGTTTGCTCATGACCCACGGGATCTTTCATGGCTGCACGTCGATCAAACGCGCTGACGCTGGCCATCGCCGTGGTGATGGCATGTGCGTTGTGGACCTACGTGACGCTAACGCGCACGTATGAGGATGACGTGCAGGTACCAATCATCGTAGCACCGCCTGCCGGACAGACCATCATTTCCTCGGTACCAACAGACATGACGGTACGTGTTAGAACCAGCGGACTGCGCCTTGCCAACTTCCGACTGTTCAAACGTCCGGACACGTGTACGTTGTCACTCGAGCAGCAGTCTCCGTCTGACCCATCGGTGTTTAGTGTCTCCAACACCGCCCTTCTGCGGGAACTCTCCGCCGCTCTTAGCGTCCGCGTGATCGGCGTCTCCCCTATGGACGTCACCGTACGCACCGGCACGCCTGTCATGAAGAGTGTTCCGCTCAGTGTGCCCTATACCATCACCTGCCGCGAGGGATTTGTTCTGACGTCACCCCCTGTGGCCGACCGTGCCAGTGTGCTGATCAAAGGCATCGCCGACGTGATCACACCGCTGACGCAATGGTCCACCAAACGCATCCTGCTTGAGGATGTGCACGAGAGTATGTCCATCGATGTACCCGTGAATGATTCTCTGCCCTCCATGATCGATGTCACTCCACATTCAGTACGAGTTCACATCACCGTGCAGCAGGTTGCCGAGGCACAAGTACACGATGTTCCAGTCGTATTGTCGAAGCAATTGATCGAGGCAGGTTATGAGCCACGTCCACAGCGTATCAGCGTGACCTTGCGTGGGGGCGTTGATGATCTTGCCTCGACGACCGCAATGGACGTACGTGCCGAGGTGACACAGTTTCGGCCCTATGGAGCATGCTTGCCTGTTGTGACGTCTCGACCTGCTGTACGCGTCATCGCCACATATCCACGCACCATTCAGCTGGTACGTCGTCAGCCCTTGTAGCCCAGACGAAAGAGCAGTGACGAATCGCCGTAGCTCAGAAAGCGATACTCATTGTCGAGAGCTGCTGTGTAGATATCAAGCCAGTGAGCCTCACCGACAAATCCGGCGATCAGCGCCAGAAGAGTGTTGCCCGGCTGGTGGAAGTTGGTGATGAGAGCATCAACTGACGAAACCGCACAACCGGGTGCGATCATCAGTTGCGTACTACCCCAGAGCGTACCGGTGCCATGCGCGTCCATCCACGAGGCCACGCGCCCGAACGACACAGCCCGCTCAACCGATGTCAGGGTCTTATCAAAGGCATCCCATTGATCAATCCGGATTTCACTCGCCCCCTGATCTCCGTCACGTAACAAACGCGCCCCCCAGAGGAACACCGACTCGAGGGTTCGGATGGAGGTTGTTCCAACGGCAGTGATCATTGCGCCGCGCTCGGCAGCGGCAGCGATACGACCCAATTCTGAACGGGTGATTCCAATCCGCTCACCGTGCATAACGTGATCGCGCAGGTCCGCGGCCTCGACTGGTTTGAAGGTCCCGAGTCCAACGTGAAGCGTAACGCGGGCCACATCAATCCCCCTACTCGCAACGTCGGCCATGACGCGCTCCGTAAAGTGCAGTCCGGCCGTAGGAGCAGCAACAGAACCGTTTTGGCTGGCATAGATCGTCTGGTAGCGTTCTTCGTCGGACTGTTCGGCCTCCCGCTGCAGATAGGGCGGCAATGGAATCGTGCCGAGATGTTCGATGACATCGGCAAGGGGCTCGACAGCATCCCAGCGCAGTTCAACCACGCCCTCAGTACCGGAGCGCTCCAGAACCAGCATTGTGAGCGATCCGTGATCACTGGCAAGTTCCATCTCCGGCAAAACATTACGCCCACCGATGAGACAGCGCCAGCGCGACGGTTCACGTGAGGCCAGAACAACGGCAGGATCCGTTGAGGGTGCCACCGGGTCGGTGATCAGTACTTCCACAAGTCCACCTGACGGCTTGCGCATGGCCATACGAGCAGCGATCACGCGGGTCGTATTTACCACGAGTAGCGAGTCGGAGGCCAGATACTCTGCGAGCTGACGAAATGTCGTATGCTCTATCGGCACCTCAGTGCCACGATAGACCAGTAATTTGCTGGCATCGCGCTCGGCCAACGGATGAATGGCTATGCGATCCTGCGGCAGATCGTACGTCAACATTTCCCACTCCTGCGCTGAAACCTGCGGCTGAAGCGCCCTGTCAAAGCCGCGTCACCCGTTCCACATCGACAACCAATCTTCAAGGTCATAGACATGCAAGATAACCCGACACCCATCCCGCCCCCTCCGGGCTCACAGCCCAACTACATCCCAACACCCAACGCAGGCTTCATGCCTCCGTCGCCAAGACGCACACGCTGGTGGATTCCACTGGCTGTGATCGGTGGCATTCTGGCTCTGGGTGTGATCGCCTTCTTGGTGGTTATCGGGGCCTTCATCGGTGGCCTGTTTGCCGGAATGGAAGATGGTGCAAAACATGCCGGTGTGAAGGAGAACAGCGTCCTGAAGATCGATCTGTCAGCGGGACTGGAAGAATCCGCAACGCAGGACCCGTTTGCAGCGCTCTCCGGTTCTGCCCAGGGCGGTACATCGCTCTATGATGTGCTGGAGGCTATCCGCAAGGCTAAGACCGATACCCGGATCAAGGGGCTCTACATCACCGGCGGACCAACCGGTGCGGGGATGGCGAAGCTTTCAGAACTCCGCCAGGCAATCATCGACTTCAAGAAGTCCAAGAAGTTCGTTTACGCCTACATGGAGATGGGATCCAAGGCACAGTACTTCGTTGCCTCGGCAGCCGATTCGATCTTCATGCCTGAGGAGGGGATCATTGAGTTCACGGCATTCGGCGCATCTGCCCCGTTTATGAAGGGGCTCTATGAGAAACTTGGCGTGACCTGGCACGTGGAACAATTCGAGGAATACAAGTCCGCAGCCGAGACCATGAGCCGTGATAAGTGGTCCGAACCCGCACGCGAAGAGGTCCGGGCTCTGCTTGAGCAGCGCACCGAGATGTTTCTCTCGGCCGTTTCGGCATCACGTCGACTCGAAAAGGCGTACATCAAAGCCGTCATGGACCACGGAGTGTACCTACCGGATACGCTCAAGTACTATCGCCTCATCGATGGTCTTGCACGCGAGCAGGAGGTCAAAAAGAAGATCCACCGCAGAATGAACCCGACCGACACTGCTGAGTTCAAGAAGCTCCGGACGGTTTCGGTAGCGCAGTTTCTGGATCACGCCAAGGAGGAAACAAACGATGCCGATCTTGGCATTGCGATTGTGTATGCCAGCGGTGTGATCAACTCCGGTAAGCAGCAGAGCCCCTTCCAAGAGGGCGGCATCTATTCTGAGACCTTCATCAAGAACCTGCGTAAGGCGGCCGATGACGACGACGTTAACGGTATCATCATCCGCATTGATAGCCCGGGCGGTTCGGCCTTTGCCTCTGATGAGATGTGGGCCGCCATCCAGGAAGTGCGCAAGCGTAAACCTGTCTATGCTTCGATGAGTGACGTTGCTGCCTCTGGCGGATACTACATGGCAATGGCCTGTGACACGATCATCACCCACCCAGCCACGATCACTGGTTCGATCGGCGTGATCATGGCCCTGCCCAACCTTTCGGGAACGATGAACAAGATCGGGGTGACTGTTGACACCATTGCTATGGGCGCTTCGGCAAACTTCATGAACCCGACGCTGCCTCTGAGCGATGCTGAACGCGATCGGTTGCACGGTTATGGCGCCAACACCTACCGTCGGTTTGTTCAGAAGGTGGCCACCTCTCGCGGCAAAGAATATGAAGAGACCCGACTTCTGGCCCGTGGCCGTGTCTGGACGGGCGAGGCTGCCCTTGCCAACGGACTTGCCGACATCTCGGGTGGACTCACCGATGCGATCGCTGCGATGCGGATCCGTCTTGGGGCGGACCCGAATATGAGCGTCAAGATCCTGCGTTTCCCGAAGCAGACCGATGGACTGGAGGCACTGTTGGAAATGTTCCGCGGTTCGGACGAATCCGAGTCAGACAATGCCGATGAACCGTCTGCAGCCCAGATCATAGCCGCCGTGATGCAGCGTTACGGTGGTGAGGCCTCGGCAGCTCATGAGCTCGTAGCAGCAATGCCGCGCGAACTGCGTGCGCAAGTTGATCACACGGCAGCGATCACCCGCCTTGCCCTGCAGGAGCGAACCCTGATGGTGTTGCCGGTCCACTTTCCCATGGACTGAGCGAAACTTTTTGCTTCGCTGCCGCGTTGTTCCTCTACCGTTCGATGATCGCTTCATCTCGGCCGGGTTTACACCACGAGCCCGGCACCCCCTGAATGATGGGCGAGACCCCCGCAACGCCGACCCTGCTCCAGGGTTGGCGTTTTGCTTTTTACGCTCTTCGGACGGTCTGCATCGTACATCGGCAGGTGGGGCATCGGCGGTTTGGTAAGTTTGCACCATGAATCTTGAAACATTCCCCAATCCTCGACCCGGCAGACGCTACACGATCACGCACGTCAACCCGGAGTTCACATCGGTCTGCCCAAAGACGGGCCTTCCCGATTTTGGTACCATCACTGTGCAGTACATCCCAAACGAGACCTGCATTGAGCTCAAGGCTCTGAAGTACTACTACTTCGACTTCCGCCAGCGTGGGATCTTCTATGAGGCCGTAACGAATCAGATCCTCGACGATCTGGTCTCTGCCTGCGACCCCGTGTGGATGAAGGTCACAGCAGACTGGAAGGCACGTGGCGGCATCAATAGCATTATTGAAGCCGAATACACAAAGGCCTGACCATGGTGACGACAATATCCAAGCAGTTCCGTTGGGAAATGGGGCATCGACTTCCCTTTCATGAGGGACTCTGCCGCAACATGCATGGTCATTCCTATGAGGCCCATGTCATCCTAACTGGTGAGCCTGACGAACACGGCATGGTAATGGACTACTTCGATATGAAGTGGCTGATCCAGAACAAGATCGATGAGCTCGATCACTGCTTTCTCTGTGATGTCAGTGATACCGTGGTCGTGGAGTTCCTCCGTGAGCACGGATTGAAGTCCGTCATCGTCCCGATGCCGACAACGGCCGAGAATATCGCCCGTCTACTGCTTGATCACGTTTGCTCGCAGCTTCCTGCAGAGCACCGCGTCAAATCGGTGCGTCTGCGTGTGTACGAAACTGAAAAAACATATGCCGAAGTGGAGCATCACCTATGAGCGTCCGTGTACGATTCGCCCCTTCTCCAACTGGATTCCTTCATATCGGCAGTCTCCGGACGGCGCTATACAACTATCTGTTCGCCCGGCACCACGGCGGCGTCTGCATCCTGCGCATTGAGGACACAGACCGTACGCGCTTTGTCGAGGGGGCTATCGAGG
Organism: uncultured Melioribacter sp.; assembly: GCA_964393485.1. Lineage (GTDB taxonomy): Bacteria > Bacteroidota > Ignavibacteria > Kapaibacteriales > Kapaibacteriaceae > UBA10438. The sequence goes on from CAYMTW010000021.1 coordinate 8,589, forward strand.
AGCAGATCTCTTCGCTGGCCTGGGCCGGCGTGACCTTTGATGAGGGTCCGCATGTAGGTGGAAACCACGGCCCGTATACACAGAGCGAGCGCTTCGATCTCTACCGCGAGTACGGCATGAAGCTCGTCGCCAACGGCACTGCCTATTATGCCTTCGATACAGCAGAGGAACTCGACTCCATGCGTCAGCGTCAGCAAGCGGCTGGAATTGCTCCAAAGTATGATCGGTCTTCGATGCGCAATCAGTATACGCTCGGCGAATCCGAGACGCAGCGTCTGCTCGACGAAGGTGCACTGCATGTGATCCGGCTGAAGATTCCACTTCACCAGGATGTCCGCTTCAGCGACGTCATCCGTGGTGAGGTGATCGTCAATGGTCGGGAGATCGATGATCAGATCCTGCTCAAGAGCGATGGGTTTCCGACATACCATCTTGCCAACGTCGTTGACGACCATCTCATGGAGATCACCCACGTGATCCGCGCTGAAGAGTGGCTGCCGTCAACGCCAAAGCACATCATCCTCTATGAGGCATTCGGATGGGAGCCCCCGACGTTTGCGCATGTGCCACTGCTGCTCAACCCCGACCGTTCCAAGATGAGCAAGCGTCACGGTGACGTGATGGTGCGTGACTTTGCTAAAAAGGGATTCTTCCCTGATGCGCTCGTAAACTTCGTTGCTTTATGCGGTTGGAATCCAGGCTCCGATAACGAGTTTTACTCGATGCAGGAACTGATCGATTCCTTCACCCTCGATCGTGTGAACAAGGCCGGTGCCGTCTTCGACTATCAGAAGCTGAACTGGATGAACGGCGAATACCTCAAGCGGCGGGATGTACACGACTTGGCTCGCGAGCTGCATCCGCTTCTCGTTGACCGTGGATACTCGTTCACCGACCCCACCTTTGTTGCCGATATCATTGAGCTCGTGCGCGAACGCGTGGCGTTTCTAGCGGACATTGCTGAGTTTGCTGACTACCTGTTTGGCGATACTCTCGTGGAGCTATCGGAGTCCGCCCAAGCGGCGCTGACAGGAAATGATACACTAAGCACAGCCCTTAAAACGTTTCGACAAGGGCTTAATGCCGCATCGCTTGCCGATGCAGATGCATTCAAGGGGCTGGCACAGCGCGCCGCGGAATCTGCTGGCATCAAGATGGGGGCACTTATGAAGCCCCTTCGTCTTGTGCTGACGCATCGCGAAGTGGGTGCCGACCTGTTCCGTACTGTGCAACTTATAGGATCTGATCGATGCTGCGCGCGTCTCGACGCATACTTGGGCAACTGATCATTGTCGGACTGGTTCTGACTTCATGCGTGACGCCGCGTCCAGAGACGCCGGCGCCATGCGTCACACCATCGACGAGTGAACTTGTCCTGAGATGGGGCACCGAGGATGACTCGCTCGATGTCATCGACGTCTATCGGATGAATACCAAGGGCGAGATCTTTCATTTTGACGGACCACGTACAACGCCGATCAGCGATGAATACCTGCTGCATATTGACCAGGGCGTGTACTGCTCTTCAGCGTCGTCTGTAAACTCCTGTTTCCTCAAGACCCAGGCACTGAACTCACGCGGGCGCAAGGCTAGGTTTGTCGAGTACTACAACCCCGGCACAGACGTATATTTACGGGCTGTCTGGAATCCAGACCTGCAGACCTTTCAGAGCAGAGACATGCGTAAAGAGTACGACCAGTTAATGAGTCTTGTCACGAAATGAGCACGGCGATGAAGATCCTCATAGTCGATGACAATCGTGACTTTTCGGCTACGATCGCAGACGTCGTGCGTGCGCAAGGGTGGACGCCAGAGGTTTGTAATAGTCCAGAACAGGCGCTCGCCTACCTTGCCAAGAGCAGTGCCGAGATCGCACTGATGCTGCTCGACATTGAGTTTGGTAGCGAGTCATCGATGACCGGTATTGACGTACTTGGACGGTCCATCAAAGGTTTTCCGTCGATCCCGATCATCATGATCTCCGGCAAAGGCACCATTGAGATGGCCGTTCAGGCCACGAAGCTGGGGGCAATCAATTTCATCGACAAGTCAGCCTTGAGTAACGATCGTCTGGTCGAGGTCCTCTCGAGTGCGATGGATCGTATCCGTGGTACGGCCAGTGATGAAGACCGGCGTCGTATCATGGAAAGTCATGGCATCGTCGGAAAGAGCCAGGCCATGATGGAAGTGGCCGATCTAATCCTACGCTACGGGCGCACCGATCTGAACATCCTCATCCTGGGTGAGACCGGTACAGGTAAGAAGCTCGTTGCCCAGGCCCTGCATGCCGTGAGCCGACGCTCACGGCATCCCTTCGTGACCGTCGACATCCCGAACATCCCGAGAGAACTGTTTCAGAGCGAGCTCTTTGGTCATACGCGCGGCTCATTTTCGGGTGCAATGGAAAACAAGCGTGGCCTGTTTCATCAAGCCAACAAGGGCACGCTCTTCATGGATGAGATCGGTGATATGCCACTCGATCTGCAGGCAAATCTCCTCCTGCCAATGGAGCAACGGGGCGTGCGACGCCTCGGCTCGGTCGAGGTCGAGCCTGTTGACATCCGCTTCGTGAGTGCTACTGACCGCGACCTCCTTACAGCCATGGCTGAAGGTCGTTTCCGAGAACAGCTCTACCATCGACTGCGTGAATGCGAGATCTTTATTCCGCCGCTTCGCGAGCGCACCGATGATATCCCGGCCATCGTTGAGTTCTACATCAACAAGCACAACAAGGAACTCGGCGATTCTAAAAGCGTCTCTCCGGGTGCTATCGAGTACTTGCGCGAATACAACTGGCCCGGCAACATCCGCGAACTTGCCAACAATCTGCGCGTCGCTTTGCAGACCATGTCAACGGATGAACTCGAGGTGGCTGACCTTCACCGTATCATGGGCCGCGCCACGCTTCCTGCACGTCAGGCAAGCCAGGTCACCGCAGTACCTCCCCCCACACCAGGCACCACTGAACCCGAGCCAGCCGTCACCGACGATCGCTCAAAGATCGAGGCGGCCCTCACACGTACCGCCGGTAACGTCTCCAAAGCGGCCGCCATCCTCGGCATGAGCCGCGAAACCCTGCACAACCGCATCAAGAAGATCGGGATCGATGTAGCGAGCTATCGCCAGGTTTGAGGTTAGAGGTTTTGGGTTTGAGGTGTGAATTACCTGTAGGGGCGAGACACAGTCTCGCCCGTCAGCGACGAGTGAACTATGAGGACCCTGCGATACTTCTTCTTGCTGGTTGATATTGGCTTTATCGTCTACTGGGCGATCACGGCTCTCGGTCTCATTCCGCCGCAGTATCTCTACAGCGACTACACCAATCCGATCCTGGTTCACTGGAACTGGTCGTTCTTCCCTCTCGATATTCTGATATCGATCACGGGCCTTACAAGCGTGTATCTCTATGCGAAGCAGAGGCGACTCTGGAGGAACATGGCGCTGATCTCGCTTGTGCTCACCAGCGTATCCGGACTCCAGGCCGTGTCGTACTGGACTCTGGCGAGCGAAACAGATCTCTCCTGGTGGATACCGAATCTCTTCCTACTCGTCTATCCGCTATTCTTTATACCACGGCTCGTCAAAGAACATTGAGAAGGCGCGGGTCGGCGCGTACACAGGCGCGGGTGGGCGCGCACACAGGCGCGGGTCGGCGCGCACACAGGCGCGCCCCTACGACGTAACTCCGTAACTCCATAATTCCGTAATTCTCTTCACGTCATGCACTCGTACAATGCTCACCCCTGCCGGCAGCAGAAGGGCGTGCAATAGGGCTGTTGCGCCATCGCGGTTTTCGGGACGGTCGATGCCGGCGAGGGTGCCGATGAAGCGCTTGCGGGAGATGCCGAGAAGCTGGCCTGCGGCGATTGTGCTAAACTCTTTTAGGTTGTGAAGCAGCGCCAGGTTGTGCTGCAGCGTCTTGCCGAAGCCAATGCCTACGTCCACATACACCTCGCGGATGCCGGCCTGGTGAGCATCGGTGGAGCGCTCGAGAAGGAAGTCCTTTACCTCGGATACCACGTCGGTATAGTGCGGATCCTGCTGCATGGTGCGGGGAGCCCCTTGCATGTGCATTACTACATACGGCACGCCGGCCTCGGCAACGGTGGCAAGCATCTCGGGATCAAAGCGTCCGGCGCTGACGTCGTTGACCATTGTTGCGCCGGCTGCAACGGCGGCACGGGCTATGGCGGCCTTCGTGGTGTCGATGCTGATGTCGATGTCAGAGTTGTGCTCGCGGATTCCCTTGATCACCGGGACAACGCGCTCAAGCTCCGTTGTAAGATCAACCGACTCTGCACCCGGACGTGTGCTTTCGCCGCCGATGTCGAGGATGTGCGCGCCTTCATCAACAAGGCGCAGTGCATGCTCAACAGCTGACTGTGCGGTTGTGAACCGTCCACCGTCAGAAAACGAATCGGGCGTTACGTTCACAATGCCCATGATGCGCGGACCGGTCATTCGTCAGAAAAGCCCTGCATGATCTCGCGCAGACGCTCCTGGGTTTGCGTGCTGGCCTTGGTAAGGGGCAGGCGGTATTCCGCCTGGATGTGTCCGAGCTGATGGAGGATCTGCTTGACGGGGATCGGGTTCGATTCGATGAAATTGGCAGCGAAGTATGGCATCAGCGTCATCTGCTCCTGCTGGGCCGTTCGAAGGTCACCATCGAGCGCTGCGTGCACAAGTCGTCGGAAGCGTTTGCCCGCATAGTTGGAGATGACAGCGATAACGCCCGTTGCCCCGCAGGCAATGGCCGGAAGCGTCAGTACATCGTCCCCAGCCACCAGAGCAAAGCGCGACGGAGCATCACGGATGATCTCGCACATCTGCTCGAGGTTAGCCGATGCTTCCTTGGTAGCGATCACGTTGTGGCAGGCCTCGGCTATGGCGAGCTGCGTTGCAGCCGACACATTCTGTCCGGTGCGGCCCGGCACGTTGTAGATGATCTGCGGAACATCAACCGCATCGTTGATCGACCGGAAGTGCGCCAGGAGTCCGGCCGGCGTTGGCTTATTGTAGTAGGGTGTGACCAGCAGCACCGCGTTGACGCCGGCGGATCTAGCGATCGATGTCAGCTCGATGGTCGAACGGGTGTCGTTGGTGCCAGTGCCGGCGGTAACCACACAGCGTCCAGCTACCTGCACCACAGCGGTCTCCCAGAGCAGTGTCTTTTCGGCAGTGCTCAGGGTAGCCCCTTCCCCAGTAGAGCCGCAGACGACGATCCCATCAACCTTTGCTGCGAGCTGCAGGTCGATGAGTCGACGAAAGGCATCCAGATCGAGTTCTCCAGAGGATGTAAACGGCGTTACGATCGCGGTATGCAGACCGCGCATGAGATTCGGCACGATGATCTCCTACCAGCTTCGGCTGGCACGTTTAACAAGGTACTCCCGCAATGCCACGTCAAAGGGCATATCGGTGGTGATCCGGACGTAATCGACGTTTAACGCATGGCAACCGCGCTTGAGCGTCGCGGTATAGTCTTCGACAGCCTGACGGTAGGAGCCGCGGATCTGAAGGGGCTGGGTTGTGATCTCTTCGCCGGTCTCCAAGTCGCGGAATACCGTGGATGAGTCAAAGGCAAGATCGACCTCGCGAGGGTCCATCACGTGGAAGACCATGACGTCGTGCTGATCGTGACGAAAATGACGTAGCCCCGAGAGGATTGCCTCCGGCTCATCCATGAGATCACTAATGACCACCACAAGTCCCCTGCGGGAAAGCCGGTCAGCAATGTGATGCAGTGATACGCCGGTGCCGGTCTGCGCCGAAGGGCGGGCGGCCTCGAGCGCGCGCATGAGCTCCTGCGCGTAGGACATTTTCGAGCGAGGGGGCAGATAGGACTGCACATCCGTGTTGAAGAGCGCCAGGCCTGCAGCATCGCGCTGATGCATGATCAGATACGACAGCGATGCAGCCAGAAACGTGGCATATCGGTACTTACTAACGTGCCCCTCCGACGCATAGGACATCGAGGCGGACATATCCACACAGATCATGGCGCGTAGATTGGTCTCATCCTCGAACTGCTTGACGTAGAAGCGGTTGGAGCGCCCGTAGATCTTCCAGTCAATATGCTTGAGATCGTCGCCCCGACGATATTGACGGTGCTCGGAAAATTCCGCACTGAAGCCGTGAAACGGCGACTTGTGAAGTCCGGTGATAAACCCTTCGACCACAAGCCGGGCACGGATTTCCATACTTCCGAGCTGGGCGACGGTTTCCGGGGTAAGGATCATGGAATGGTGTTATGGCTATTGGGAGTAGTTGATGCCGACGGCGTGTTGGTCAGGGATAGACGAACAAGTCCCGCAGCATTGTTAACTCCCAATTTAGCCATGATCCGCGCTCTATGCGTTTCCACCGTACGACGACTGATTTCGAGATGATCTGCGATCTGCTGACTGGTAAAGCCAGACGTGACCATTGTGACGATCTGGCGCTCGCGCTTGGTTAGTGGGAGCCCATCATTGCTGGTTATACGCGTATTGGCGTGGTGATCCATGACCCGTTGAGCCGTACCACTCAGGATACGCTCTCCAAGACGCACGGAGCGCACGGCCATCGAGAGTTCCTCCGGTAATACGTCCTTCACCAGATACCCATCGGCACCGATCTCCAGTGACTTTCGAATGGAATCCTCATCGGCTGCCGAGGTCAGCATCAAAACCGACGTCGTGGGAAGCTCCCTCTTGATAAAGGCAACAGCCTCGTAGCCGCTCATCAGCGGCATGCGGATGTCCATGAGGACAACATCAGGACGTGTGCGTCGGGCCAATTCGACGGCCTGACCACCATCTGCTGCCTCAGAAACCACCTCAATGTCCTCTTCGGACGTTAAAAGCGTGCGAACACCAGCTCTGACCAGCTCGTGATCATCAACAAGCAGGACGCGAATCTTTGGATGCATACGCACATCTCCCTATGCAGTTTTGGAAACGGGCGCCGTAAAAACACTCTAACGTAGAAAATGTTACGGAATAAATGACGAAACTTTTCAGAATCGTCAAAACAGCCGCCGCAGCAGCGCCTCAGCGCTCATATCGCTGGGCATACGCCAGTCGGCGCGGGGTGACAGTGCGACGGATCCAACTTTAACACCATCGGGCATACAGGAGCGCTTGAACTGGTTGGCAACAAAGCGGCGCACAAAGATCTTCAGCCAGATGCCGATCTGTTCATCGGTGTAGGTACCGTCGAAGGCAACGATGGCAAGCGTGCGGATCGTAGCAAGGGGCTCGCGAAGTCGCACAAAGTGATACAAAAAGAAGTCATGTACTTCGTACGGACCAATGATACTTTCTGTCTTCTGCGAGCTGTCGGACTCCCCGTGGGATGGCAACAGCTCCGGTGAGATCGGTGTGTCGAGAATATCTCGCAGCACCGTTGCTGCCGTTCCAACCTGATGTTCGGCATACCATGAGATCATATGCCGCACGAGCGTCTTTGGTACTCCGGCGTTGGGATTGTACATCGACATATGGTCGGCGTTGTAGGTGCTCCAGCCAAGAGCGATCTCCGAGAGGTCACCTGTGCCGACAACAATTCCACCATTAGAGTTTGCGATGTCCATCAGGATCTGTGTTCTCTCGCGCGCCTGCGCATTCTCGAACACCACATCATGTACCGACGGATCATGACCGATGTCACGAAAATGGTCCATCACTGCTGCGGTAACATCCACCCGACGATATGCCACGGCAAGTTCTCGGCAGAGCAGTTCGGCATTTGAATGCGTCCGGTCGGTGGTTCCGAGTCCCGGCATCCCCACGGCAAGGATCGTTTCAGGGGGCCTGCCGAGTAGTTCGCAGGCACGCAAAGAGACGAGCAGTGCCAGTGTCGAATCGAGTCCACCACTGACGCCGAGGACGAGCCGTTTGGCTCCCGCTCGCTGCATACGCACAGCAAGTCCTGTTGCCTGAATCGCTGCGATCTCTGAGCAACGCTCTGATCTACCGGCCCCTTCACGGGGCACAAACGGATGTGGATCGATCGGGCGCAGGATGTCGTGCTTTGGATGTACCGGGATCACCGTTGTGATCGTGACGATGTGTTGCGGTTCCTGTTCCTGTGAGAACGATGTCGAGCTCAATCGCTCGCGCAGGCATCGAGCAAGATCAACATCAGCATTACACATCGTTCCGCCCAGATCAAGCCGCGAAGTTTCGGCCAGCAGGTCGCCACATTCGGCAACCATGCAATGTCCACCAAAGACGGTGTCTGTCGTTGATTCAGTCGGTCCAGCTGATGCATAGGCATAGCACGTGTATGTGCGAGCTGATTGCGAGCGCACCAACGAACGGCGGTAATCAGCTTTACCCACGACCTCATTGCTGGCCGAAAGGTTCAGGATCAACGTTGCACCGGCACGAGCTAGACGTCCGGAAGGGGGCTCTACGCTCCAGAGATCTTCGCAGATCTCGATGCCGATCTGCACATGACGTCGCTGGGAGTCCGCAATGATGTAATGCGTCCCAAATGGCACCTCGTGCGTGCCAATGCGCACCGTTTCGCGCTCGACATGACGACCGCTGCGGAACCAGCGGCCATCGTAGAACTCGCCGGTATTCGGTAGAAACGTCTTAGGTACACAGGCCAGGAGCGCCCCATTGCAGATCGCAACAGCGCAATTGTAAAGATGGCCTTTGTGCTGAACTGGTGTGCCAACAATGAAAAGACACGAGAGATTTTCACTCCAGAGGCGCAACTCTTCCAAGGCTGTCTCTGCAGCCGCAAGAATCGACGCATCACGAAACATATCTCCGCAGGTATATCCTGTGAGACACAGCTCCGGCAGCAGCGCCACCTCGGCCCCCTGACCATGAGCGGCAAGGATGGACTTCTTGATTTGTTCGACGTTGTGTTGAACATCACCCACAGAGACGACAGGGGCAATCGATGCCACCCGCACGTATCCAAGTGAGGTGATCAGCTCGCTGTTCATCGAGTGTTCGTGATCACGGCTGAGATGGTCCGCTCGTAGGCATTGAGGGATTTACCATCTCCGAAGACGTCCGCATCGATCTTCTCGAGCGCCTTCTCTACCTTCTTCAAACGAGCAACGCCTTCACGCGTGAGTTCGATGAGTCGTGCTCTCGAATCGGACGGATCGCTGAGTCGCTTCAGCAGACCTTCCTCTTCAAGCCAACGAACGTTCTTGGAAAGAGTCATGACGTCAACGCCCGCGTAGCTCGCAACATGCACTTGCTTGGCCAGTCCGCTGGTTTTGACAAGCGTCTGTGCAGCAATGAGAACGTTCACTTGAAGCGGCGATAAACCGACTTCGCGGTAGATCGCATCGACGTGTGAACGCCAGCGCGAAGCGGCGAGAAACAGACGTATTCCGTGACCGGAGACAGCCGGCTCTGTAGGGGTGGTGGTACGTTTTGGCATAGGTCGCGAAGTTATTGATTGTTGCCATACTGGCGAAGACGTGACGTACCTAAATTGAAAAAATACTAGCGCAATTTATTTGCGGCATTTTCACGGCGAGAAAAGTTTGCACAGTCGGGCACCTTTTTACCGATTTATACGTTATTGCGACGATGAAACACCTCGTAGCTCTGCACCTACTGTTTTTCACCATGCTGCAAGCATCAGCGCAAGACGTTACCGTTCGTGGTAAGGTCCTCGATGCGGCCGATGCCTCACCGCTTCCTGGAGCGACAATTCGGATGGTCTATGCGAAAGACACGACCATCATCAGAGGTAGTTATACCGAACGCGACGGATCGTTCAAGATCAAGGATCTCCCTGTAGGAGCATGGAAAACGACGATCAGCTTCGTCGGTTTCCGAAAGCTTGAGTCGATGCAGTTTGTGCGGGAGTCGCGTCCTGATCTTGGATCTTTTCGACTGCAACGCGACACCGTTGCCGGCAAAGGCGTTGAAGTAGAGGCTGCGGCTGTGCGCATGGAGGTCAAGGGCGATACGATGGATTACAACGCCCAGGCCTTCAAGACAAACCCGAACGCGACAGCCGAAGATCTCGTCAAGAAGATGCCGGGCATCACCGTCGAGAACGGTACGGTTCGCGCGCAAGGCGAAGAAGTTCGGCGCGTGACCGTTGACGGACGTGAGTTCTTTGGCGATGATGCGCAGGCAACGCTCCGCAATCTCCCGGCGGACATGGTCGATCGCGTACAGGTCTTTGATCGCGGAAGTGATCTTTCGATGTTCTCCGGCTTTGATGACGGAAACACATCCAAACAGATGAACCTGGTAACGCGCAAAGACCGACGCAACGGTTCTTTCGGTCGCATGTACGCCGGAGGTGGAACTGAAGAGCGCTATGGTGTTGGCGGCACTCTGAATGACTTTCGGGGCATGCAGCGCATCACCGTGCTTGGCATGAGTAACAATATCAACCAGCAGAACTTTGCCTTTCAGGACATCCTCGGAATGTCCGGAGGGGGCGGCATGAGCGGCGGCATGGGCCGTATGATGCAACGCTATATGAGCGGCGGCGGCGCACAGATGATGCAGCGTATGGGTGGTGGTGGAGGCGGTGGAGGCGGAGGACCGTTCTCAAGCTTCAGCAATTTCATGGTCGGCCAGCAAGGGGGCATCACGGCTACGAACGCGTTGGGTGCCAACTACAGTGACATGTGGGGCGATAACACTAACGTCTCCTCGAGCTATTTTTTCAACTATGGTGACAATGATCGCACCAGCACGCTTGATCGGACCTTTGTGGCCGCACAGAATGCCGGCCAGCTCTATGCACAGCAGGATACAGCGATGTCGATCAATCGGAGCCATCGCTTCAGCATGCGGATCGAGTCCTATCTCGACAGTGCCAACGTCATTGCCGTTTCTCCACGCGTGAGTGTCCAGGCCTCGAATTCTAATTCTCTTGTCTCCGGCCTTACGTCGTTTCGTGATCAGAGTCTGAACTCTACGCTAACGGACAATGATGCCACGAGCAGCGGATACTCGGCGTCGATTGCAACCACTTATCGGCGATTGATCTCGAAGAACGGACGCTCTCTGGCCGTTTCGCTCAATATTGACCGCAATGATCGTCGCAACGACGGCTCACTGGCCTCCACAAACCGCTTCTTTTTTGGAGCAGACTCGGCGTTGCGCTTTGATCAACGATCTGATGGAACTTCGGATGGAACAACGCTCGGCGGACAGATCGCCTATACCGAACCAGTCGGTGAGCGTGATATGCTTCAGATCTCCTATGAGCCTTCGGTATCAAAGAATGGGAGTCGTCGCACGACGAATACTCTAGACTCAGCTGCCGGAACATTCAGCGTCGTGGACTCGCTGCTGAGCAACACGTTTACTAATGACTACCAGACGCATCGGTTGGGTGCACTCTACCGGTGGCGCATGGAGAATACGATCGTGACCTTCGGTGGCAACTATCAGTACGCACTTCTCACCGGCGATCAGACGTTTCCGCTTCAAAGCTATGTGGAACGGAGTTTTCAGAATTTTCTTCCTTCGATCCTTCTCCAGCACAAGTGGTCGGCCTCAACCAACATTCGCCTGTTTTATAGAACCAGCACGAATGCCCCCTCCATATCGCAGTTACAGAACGTGGTCAATAACTCCAATCCACTTCAGCTCTCGGTCGGCAATCCGAATCTCGCGCAGGAGTACACGCACAACGTCAGTGCACGCTTTGTGAAGGCGGACTGGTTGGTGGGTAAGACGCTTTTCGCTGTTGCCAACGTTTCGTACACGTCAAACTTCATTGGCAATTCAAGTCAGATCGTTTTGCGTGACACCATTCTGCAAGCCGCGCAGCCCATACGGCTGGGTCCGGGAGCACAGATCACACGTCCGGTAAACCTTGAAGGCAACTGGAACGTTCGCGGATTCTTTACCTATGGGTTCCCGATCTGGGGGATGAATCTCAACACCAACGCCGCCCTGCTCTACTCCCGAACTCCGGGCCTGATCAATACGCAGACGAACTACGCGAACTCCACAACAGGATCGCTTGGCTTCTTCCTCAGCAGCTCATCGTCGGAAGACCTCGACGTTTCTGTGAATTATAACGGGGCCTATACCTGGGTTGCCAATACGCTGCAAACCTCAGCCGACAACAACTACTTCACGCACCTTGCTGGTCTACGCGTGATCTGGAACATCGGCGCACTTGCCTGCAGCACGGATGTAAATCAGACCTTGTACACGGGACTCGGCAGCGGCTTCAATCGCACCTTTACCGTCTGGAACGCTGGGATCGGTTATCGGTTCCTTGAGAACCGCGCCGCCGAGCTACGTCTGTCCGTCAACGACATCCTCAATCAGAACGATGCGATCAACCGCTCTGTCAACGATGTGACGATCGAGGACTCACGCACAAATGCCCTGCGTCGTTACGCCCAGCTGACATTCAGCTACGACCTGAAGGCGTTTGGGCCGCAGGCCGACCGCCCCGGACGTCGGTAGTCGTAATGACTCAATTGTTTGAACGTGACAGTTCGATCCAGTCAGCCCCGTCCCAGATCAGTTGTAACGTGTCTCCATTCTCCGGTAGCCATGCCGCCGCGAGATTTGCATTGGATGTATTGACATTGTCTACGAGCTCTACCCCGGAGCCCGCACCGCCGGTCACAAGAATCAGCAGCATCTGCCCAACCTGTAGGCCATTCGAGAGAACAATTGTGCGGTACACGGGTGGATTGTTACTGTTCAGGATTAGGAAGGATCGATTTCCAATCGTGATGAGTTGATTGTCTGACGTCACGTTCATCGTGTTGGACCGAAGAGTCAGACCCCCGTCGATCGACATCGCAGTTTGTGGAGCTGTACTACTTCCAACTCCGAGATTGCCCCCGGAGCTCAGGACCAGTACACCAGCACCTGCCCCATTTTCTGCCACCATGATGTTTCCTGATCCCGTGCTCGCATTGCGAATCCGCAGAGTCGTGGCCTCCGGCACTGCCCCCTGAACATGCAGTTGTGCTGTTGGTTGAACCGTTCCGACACCAACGAAGCCGGACCCACCAGTTACTCGCAGGCGCTCAAGACCACCCGTGCGGACGATCAGTGGCTGAGGTGTTAACTCTGCTCGTGATCCGAGATAACTGACCGCAGAGTCGAGACCTGTGTTGCCCAAAGCAGACCAATCTGAGCCCGAGAGCACGGTCCACTGCAGATTGCCTCCGCCGCTCGTCGAAAGCACCGCACCAGAGACACCGATGCTATCTGGTAAGGTGAGTGTGTAGGTACTTGCCGCAAATGGTGCTTGAACAGATATTGCTCCCGGCGAGTTTGTTTCCAGCTCGACCAGTTTCGTGCGTAGCGCAATTTGGCTTGTCGCACGACCGATACCCGACAGCATAGCCACAATGCTCACGAGGGCGGGAATCCACCATCGATGTTCTGATGTACTTCGTTTCATACGGGGCTTCTGCATTTGGAGCAATCAGAAGAATATCGAGTGTGTCGGCACCTGGAACTGGGTCTGATACCGACACACATCGAACAAGCAGCTCAGATGACAGCAATACTTATCGTGCTGCAAGGACCATAAAGTTCACAGTTCCGCTGTAGGAGCCAGAGAAGGTCACTTTGAAGGTGTCGTTGGTATCATCGCGGTCTGTCACTGTTGCTACGACACCTGAACCAGATCCCTGCATGGTGACGATGATGGCGTCCGTGGGAACCAATCCAACCGCTGAGATCGCTGCGGACTGCACTGCATTGCTCACCGTCAGGTTCCCTGCCTTGCGAATGCCGACAGCGGATGCAATCCCCTGCCATTGAGGAGCCAATCCTGCCCCTTGAGATACGAAGACATCACCCTGCGTGCCATAAGACCCTGACACCGACATGGGTCCGGCGATGGTAATCCCACCGGTTGTGTTTCCGAGAGATGTGATGGAGGTTCCAACCGTGTTCACAGCGACCGCTCCATTGACAGCGATCGTGCCGGAAGCGTCCAATGTTACTGTTGAAGAGTTAAGGTCAAGCACGCCAGCATTGACCTCGAGTTCATTCGCACTGTTTCCTATCAACACGATACCCGTGCCAAGCGTGTTGATACTTGTGGCATCACTGTTGGATGCAGCGGTGTTAATGCTAACAACGCCATCTATACTCGTCCCCGCATCGACATCAAGAGTCCCCCGAATGTTGGTTGTGTGTCCGACTCGGCCAATAGTTGCCGTTACTCCTCCCTGAGAGGTTCCATTGAGCGTCAGATCACCGTTAGCCGCGAGCTCGATACGCTGCTTGCCATCCGTTATGATCCGCAGTGATTGAGCCGAGGTTGTGCCGAGTGTGCCTGGACCAGCGAGATTATTTCCGCTGATGGACCAGGTCGGGTTCTGAGCCGATGCCGGGTCCGTCCACACAACACCCCCCGCACCAGCATTCGCACTGATGTCCCAGAGTGGGATGAAGTGGTTGCCACCCGGTGCCGAAGTCCACGCCATTGTGCCGTCGGTTGACGCCATATAGAGCAGACTACCGATTGCGCCTTGGGCATTGGGATAGATGATAGAGTAGTTGGTGGTAACGTCAGATGATCGCAGCAGAATTGAGCCGGATGTCGCGCCCTGAAGTTTCAGTACACGGGTTTCGATCGGCACCTGTGCCCGACCTACCTCAGCAAGTACAAGCATACATGCCATTGTCGTGAGTATGCGAAGTGTGCGTGGTTGACCTGTGAATGTCATGTTCGTCTCCTGGTGTTTGTTGGATGAAATTGGAAATCGTCGCTACTCTACGTTGAGAGCGATCCAGTTGATACTTGCTCCCGGTGCTAGGCCTCCGGGGAAGCGAACGATGAAACTTGTTGGCGTCCGATCGGTGATCGTCACCGGAGTTGCGGACGAAGTACTCTCGAGCGCTACAATGACTCTAGCGTCTGAACCCAGCGTGTCCAGTCGTACAGGGTAGGCTTGGCGAACATCGATGGGCGGTGTCGCATACTGGTAGGCATCCGTCTGATTCGTGTATCTACCGCTCACAATAGTCGGGACCGAAGCAACCTCGGCAGAGAAAACAATCTCGCCACTATCGCTCTGGACGATCTTGATCCCGGGACCTGCCCGTATGCGTGTTGGTATCGGAGCACCACCCTGCCGTCCCATCAAGACTTGGCCCTGCTCCAACGAGCTGGATTCGATAAGATTCCCTTCAGTGGAACTGACGAGAACACGGTTGGGCAGCAATCCAGAAGGACGCCGGGGGACCCTGATCCGATCGATGGAGCGAACCCGACCATCAACGTCAATATCATAGCGTGGTATCACTAGTGAGTCTGCTGAGTAGCTCACCGTATTGTCTTCATTCCGGGCAGCTGATCGTGAGAGATACCGACGGGTGAGACCGGAGTCCCGCAGGGAAACTTCGAACACCGTTTTCAGCTCACCAGTGACCGAGTCCTGGATCTGACTCTTGGCGATGATCATTGCAGTTGGATCCTTGGCAACGAGCTCGATCATCTCTAAAACGCGTGTAGCATCGATCGTCATGCGACCGTTGCGCTCAGCGATCGTAACACCGGGACCACTCTGGATCTGCACGCGACCACTAAGCCCATTGACGCTTCGCACAACGTCGGGCGCATCCGGGGAGAGTGACCCAGCGACGATCGACTGCCCGGCGACCATGGCGTAGGGGGCTGATGTGAGCTTCGTCCTGTGTTCAAACGGGAGCGCATCTGGAGCTCGCATATCTACCCAGAGCTGCCGTGTGAAATCGACATTCGTGAGCTCATCACGCTCGCCGATGATGACATTAAATACGCCACGGACAACAGCCACCGGGATCGTTGATTGGTAAACTTTGTCTCCACCAACCTCAGCGTCATATAGTTCAACAGTGACGTCGAATGTCCCGTCTTGATAGAGTGTCCCGTCCCGGCGCATGAGTACACCCTGAAATGACAAGAGCTGAGGCGGACTTGACCGATCAGATTGTCCACGGACGGGGGCTGCGTACGCTACGAGTGCGAGCGTCATGCAAAGGGCTTGAATCGACACGTATGATCGACAGTAGTGATTCATCGTACTCACCTCACCTTGGTGATGAGTGCGGATTCCATTGACCATGCGCTAAAGCCATCAAGCTCAATCAGTGCCTGAACCACATAGCATCCGCTTGCTACTTCACGACCATGCATGTCACGCCCATTCCAGAGGCACTCGGCTGCTCCGTCGCTGACATCATGTGGCACCAGATCAAGCACATAGCGGGAATCGGAACCATACACGCGCACAGCGACAACACGTCCATGATCTTTGCGCAGACGTATCACCGTTGACTGCGTGAACGGGTTGGGATACGCCCAGACTCGTGAAGGAGAGCTCTGATTGGTGTTTCCAGACGACGATACGTCTGCCGTATCCAGCTGATGCCAGAAGCCCAGATGTCGATACAGATCTACGAATAGCCCCGTGAATACTTCCCTCCCGGTGAATCTGGCAGGATCGTCATAATGTCTCCGCGGGACGTCCAGTGCAAGCAGCCCTACAGTCGAGAAGCAAAACAGGGTGTCGGCTGTGCCAGCGATACTAGGCGCACTTGTGACGCACTGCGTTCGACGTCGCAGGGTATCCCTGTGACGAACCACTCCGTTGTCATCAACAAACGGACGGGTATCGACATAGGTCGCCGGTATTCCACCGTACACGACCATCATGCGCGGTGTAGGTGAAACCAGTGCAGAAGGAAGCAGTTGGGGTAGGCTTTGGGAACTCATGCGAGAGAGCAACGCAAGGAATGCCAGGAACACTGGCAGCCTCGTCGGCCATCTCTGAGTCTGCGAATGGACACGGTGCATGTTCTGAATTCCACTGTGAATGAAGGGCTCCGAAGAGCTTGTTTTCATTCTTCAAGCGAATTCAGCGTCTCACCGTGACGAGTCGTTCGACGCCCGTAGGTGAGCAGGGTCCGTCAGACTGTGAACACAGTAATCTTCAGAGTATCGATGCTACGCTTCAGCATCAGAAAGTGAAAGGGGCTGATGGTGCGGCACTTGCGTTGCCGACCTGCATGCGGATGTCGTAGCTCATCATCAGCCATGAGCTTGTGTCGTGGAGCGCCCCCTCCTCCGGTGACGACAAAGTCTCGACCTTGCACACGTATGTGCTCGAGAGCGTGACTGTGCCCACTGAGCCAGAGTCGAGATTTCGAGTTTCGCAGAAATGCCGGTACATATTCTGCCTGCAGCACCTGGTGGTCGCTGACGTTCATGGAGTTCGTAAACGGCGGGTGATGCCCGCAAACGGTGATACAGCGAACGGAGGCATCACGTTCAAGAGCAGCGAGAGTCGAATCATACCAACGCTGCTGCTGCAGGCACATCGCCTTGGAGATGCGATCAAAATTGGTGTTGATCATCACGAAGGCCACAGAATCCATCGTTACGGTGTACCACGTGGATCGCACTGAAGCAAACCTCCGTCGCATGTTCATGTCGGCCCCACGACTACTGCGCAGATACTCGTGATTCCCATAGACCGGGAAGGCAGGGATTCCGGCCTCTGCCACCGGCTTCATCAATGCGTCAAAGAAGGCCCAATCTGCATCGTAGGAACCATCGAACACCATATCTCCCAATAAGACCAATGCATCCGGACTCCTGGAGATCATCTTCTGAACGACGTCCGCATGAGCCCCTTTGCGCTCCCTCCAGATCTCATACCGACTGGTCTGCTGCTGATCACCAATCACCGCAATGTCTAGCCCCGTGCCCATTGGAACCCGTCCGGAGAAACGCGCTGGCTCTGGCCCCAAGCTCACACAGGATGCAAGGAGAAGCAGGAAACAATGGCCAATGACCAATGACCAATTACCAATGACGAAAGCGCAACGCATGCACATAAAATACGAGGGTGGGCGCCGTCAGGTTTCAGGTTTCGGGTGTGAGGTGTGAAGTCAATGACGAGTGACTTTAGTCATTCCTGGGAAAGCAGGAATCCATCGTCATTCCTGCGAAAGCAGGAATCCAGACGCTTGAAGATGGATCCCTGCTTTCGCAGGGATGACGGGGCGGCGTAACTCCGTACTTCCACAACTCTCTTTCTACGCCCACTCTCGACCAAAAATGTCGGGCTGTGACATTACATCTGCTGTGGAAGATAGGATCGCATTCACTATATCGTAAGATATAATCTTCGTAGGATGTTGCTTTGTAAGACGTTGCACCGTGTACCTTGAATATTCGGAGTCGATTCCGTTCTTTCAAGGCAAAGGGGCGGCGTGCTCGAGGGATAGCCATCCTAGCATTGGTGTCTCACCGAAGCCTTATCCCAACCTTCGCCGACGACACTCCGATGAACAGCCCGATACCGTCACCTGAGAGGTTGAAGTACGGATTGGTGCCACTGAAGCCGAAGAGGCCTCCTCCATCGCCGTATGGCGAACGCAGATAGCGGTCCCAAACAGGGTCTGCCGAGTAGAACGTTAGCTCCACGGAATCTGGGACGGAATATGACTGACTCCATGCCAGGGTACGGATCTTTACACGTCCGGTGGTTCCACCACCGGGTGCAGTGTCTTTGAAGCCATAGTGATACAGAGGGCGCTCGTTCGTGTAGTAGGAATCGTAGTGATCTGTGGACCAGACGACCGTTCCTGTGTCGACTTCGATGTCTGCAAACACGTATGTGACCTGTGAGCCGTAGTCTGATATGCTATCAACAACGCGCGTGGATAGAATCACCGGACGTTTGGGAATGCGCGTTAGGGCCGTAGTGGTCTTCCCAGCCCCCTTCACCGTGAGGCGTGCCGTACCGTCTTCCCATATGGTCGATTCCTGAGGCAGGGCAAACGTCACACTGTCGATGTTGCGCGTCAGCGGATAGACTGTGCCCTTCCATTCGATCGTTGCGGTTACGTCCGGTACAATCATCTTCGTTACATCTACGCGGGCAAGGGGCGCAAGGGTGCGCACCACGCGCAGCTCGGATTGGTCAGGTGAGAGACCGATAAATCCATCCACGACCAGACGTTCTGTGTGCGGAAGATCCACCTCGATCGGTACTTCGCACGAGGACAGTGCGGCCACGACAAGCAGACTAGCGGTGATGCGTTGGATCATGAGGATCATGACGTGCCCCTTAGAATGAGAATCGCAACCCGAGGGTCGGGATGATCGGGAAAAGCGTTACCTGCTTGAACTTCTTGACGAATTCGCCCGAGGTGTTATCCTGTTCCATAGTTGTATAGAGAGCAAACGGATTTCGTCGGTTGTACACATTGTAAATGTTGATACTGAATTCCCACGGGAGATCAAACATCTCGAATTCATTGATGAGATTGACGTCCATCTTGTGGAATGCAGCGATGCGAAACGCATTACGCTCGGTAAAGTAGTCCTGCGTGTTGCCCCACCCGAGTTCACCCGTGAGATACTGCGCTGACGGTACCGTGTAGGCGGCGCCCGTTGCATACTGCCATGTGGCCCCGAGACGCCAGGTCTTTCCGATGCGATACTGCAGAGCGATAGAGACATCATGACGTCGATCATAGCGTGGCGTAAAGGTTTTGCCGCCATTCAGCGCGGGGAAGGTCCGCTCCGTCCACGCCAGTGTGTAGCCGATCCAGCCAGTAAGGTCGCCCAGCTGACGTTGTAAAAACAGCTCAAGTCCATAGGCGAGACCGCTTCCGGATGTGAACTGTGATTCAAGGGGCACTCCGAGCGTGAACTCGGCGTCATCACGGTACTCATACAGGTTCTCCATGGTCTTGTAGTATGTCTCAGCCGTAAAGCGCCAGGCATTTTCATCGAAGGTTGTCTGGTACCCCAGCACGCCCTGCACAGAGCGACTCGGCTGGATCTTGCTTGTTGAAGGGAACCAGACGTCGGTTGGCAGCGATACGTCGTTTCGTACGATCAGGTGCAGGAACTGATGAGCTACGGCAAAGGACCCGGTCAGGCTTGATGTTTCGCTCAGGTCGTAGGACATCGAGGCACGGGGCTCAAAGCGTAACCAGCCCCCTTGCTGGAACCAGTAGAGACGTCCACCGAGGTTTGCTCGCAGCACATCGGTTATGGTCCATTCGTCCTGGGCATAGAGGGCAGCATCGACGCTGATGATATCGCCAGCACGAATAAAGGACGTATCGATCTCGACCAGTGAGCCCCCTACGGAGCTGAGGAAGTTGTGACGTGTAACATCGATTCCGCTCTTGATGAGGTGATCGGCCGCGGCTGACCATTGCAGTTCGGAACGAAATGTCAGATCGCGGATGCGGCTACGCACGCCGAAGGATGCTTCGCGTCCTGTCTGAAAGTCCCGCGAACTGAGCTCCGTGCCGAAGGTATAGTCTGTGTAGATCAGCGACGTGGACGTAAACATTTCGGGATTGATGATATGCGCCCAGCGGAGATTAGCAGTGGAATTCCCCCAGCCAATATCGAAGGCAGCCGCAGTGTCGCTACCAGATGTCAGCACATCACGGCCGAAATATCCGCTCAGGAACAGCCGGTCATTCTGACCCAACCGTTTGTTGAGTTTCAGATTGAGGTCGTAGAAGTAATACTGCGGAATGAACTCGTTGTCATCCATGCCCAATGTTGCTAAGCCGATGAGCAGATCGAGATAGAAGCGCCGTCCCGAAACCATGAAAGTGGTTGTGGAATCGATCGGACCGTCGATCTGCAATCCCGAGGCGATCAGACTCACACTGCCCGAGCCCTTGATGCGTTCGGCATTCCCCTCCTTCATGGTGATATCGATCACACTCGAGAGACGTCCGCCGTACTCGGCCGGGAACGCCCCTTTCATGAGCTTGACGTCGCGCAGGGCATCGGCATGGAATGAACTGAGGAAGCCGCCCAGGTGTGACGGATTATAGACGGTCACACCATCAAGAAGCACCAGATTCTGGTCCGGAGACCCGCCACGGATGTAGAGTCCGGCCGAGAGCTCCGAGGCCGACTTCACACCTGGCAACAGCTGTAGCACACGAAACACATCAACCTCGCCGCCGATGGCCGGCATCTCTTTTATAAACGAAGGGGCGATGGTGATCACACTCTGGCGCTCTAGGGCGGTTGTGGAGCGCTCGGCAGTCACAACAACTTCCTGCTTCCTCACGTCACGGGGCTCCATGCGCACGTCAAGCGTGATCGCTTCGCCCCCTTCACGCACAACCACAGCACTTACATACGGCGTATATCCAACGGACGTCACAACGACGGCGTATGTTCCCGGGGCTACATCCCCAATGGAAAAGAACCCATACCGGTTGGTGTAGGCCCCGCGCACCGGCTTGCGTCCGGGTACAAGGCTATCTCTGTGCAGCGCTACCGTGGCACCAACCACCACCTCTTTGCTGCCGCTCTCGAGCACCGTACCCGATATAGTTGTGGCCTGCACGTGTAGTGCCGAGAGAACGAGCAATGTGAGGGCGATAATCATCGGACGTTTCACGTCCACTCCCCTGATCATGAATGTTTTCAAATCTATGAGGAGTTTGACTTGAAACCGGGTTTCAGGTTTCAGCTCCGCGAAAGCGGGGATCGATGTGTTTGAATGACCAATGACAAATGACAAATGACCAATGATGGACCGTCATCCGTGACCGTCGTATGGCGTGCCATTGCTGGCCCCGTTCCTGCCCTATCGTAGAGGGCCAAAGGCCCGCTTCATATCAGCCTAGGCCGTAGGCCTGGGTACGTGTCGGGTCCAATCATTCGCATCATCCGCGCACACGCCATCATTGATTCAAATCGTTTGATTGGATATCGCGTTGTGCGTTGCGTTCCCCGGGCCAAGGCCCGGGGCTAATAGATCCATAATGTGCGCGGTTTTCCGTAATTCCGTAATTCCGTAACTCCGTAATTCCGTAACTCCGTAATTCCGTAACTCCGTAA
>CAYMTW010000021.1:30486-33458 GCA_964393485.1 uncultured Melioribacter sp.
TCCGTAATTCCGTAACTCCGTAATTCCGTAACTCCGTAATTCCGTAACTCCGTAACTAGACCAATGCATTTCCTCATCCTCCTTCTTGCCGTCTCCCTCCAGGCCCAGGAGCTAAAGAGATATGTGGATCCGATGACGGGGACAGGGGGCGTGGGGCATACGTATCCCGGGGCGACGCTGCCGCACGGGATGATGCAGCTGAGTCCGGATACGAGACGCGATGGGAGCTGGGAAGGATGCAGCGGGTATTATCACAGCGATTCGCTGATCTATGGCTTCTCGCATACGCATCTGAGCGGAACGGGGTGTTCGGATTATGGAGACATTCTTGTGATGCCGTTCACCGGATCTGCAAGCTTTGATCCCACCGAATACGCCTCCCGATTCCGTCACGATGATGAAGAGGCTGAGCCTGGTTACTACGCGGTGACGCTTACCGATGACAACATCCGAGCCGAGTTCACCACGACCCTTCGTGCCGGGATACACCGGTATCGTTTCCCGAATTCATCATCAAGTTCTCGGCAACTGCTGATCGATCTGAGACATCGCGATAAGACCCTTGACGCGCAGCTTACGCTCGTCTCCCCAACTCGCATCCAGGGGTTCCGTCGCAGCGAAGCATGGGCCAAAGATCAGCATATCTACTTCGTGATGGAATTCTCCGAGCCGATTGTCACATGCGTACCAAGCACGTGGGAGAAGCCCCTTGCCGTCGGCAGTAGCGTAGACGGCGAAAACGTTGCTGCAGCCCTTTCCTTTGCATCAGGAACAACGCCACTGCTTGTGCGCATTGGTATCTCCGGCGTCGATGTTCAGGGGGCGAGCAACAACCTGAAAACGGAGCTACCACATTGGGACTTCGAGGGTGTTCGCACGGAGGCCACGCAAACGTGGGAGAGCGAGCTCGGTCGCATCCGTGTGCGTGGTGGAAGCTCGGTGCAGCTCAAGAATTTCTACACGGCACTCTATCACACGATGGTGGTGCCGAATGTTATGTCGGATGTGGATGGACGCTACCGCGGGCGCGATGACAGTATTCACACAGCTACGGGGCACACCCAATACACCGTATTCAGTCTGTGGGATACCTTCCGTGCTGCACACCCGCTCTACACGCTCATCGACAGCGTTCGGACGCTCGACTATATCAAGACCTTTCTGAATCAATACCGTCAGGGCGGCCGATTACCGGTGTGGGAGCTGAGCGCAAACGAGACGGACTGCATGATCGGGTATCACAGCGTGCCGGTGATCACGGACGCTCTCGTAAAGGGCATCAATGCCTTCGACACCTCACTTGCCTTTGAGGCGATGAAGGCCAGCGCAACCTGGGACCACCTGGGCATTCCGGCATACATGGAAAGGGGCTACATCGGCGTAGAAGATGAGCACGAGTCGGTGTCGAAGACGCTTGAATACGCCTACGACGACTGGTGCATAGCCGAGGTGGCGCGGATGCTTGGCCGCACTGAGGACATGAAGACCTACTACCGTCGGGCAGCATCCTATCGCAATCTCTATGATCCCGAAACGGGGCTGATGCGTCCACGTCGTAATGGCAGCTTCCTCGAACCCTTCGATCCGCGCGAAGTGAACAATCACTTCACCGAGGCCAATAGCTGGCAGTACTCGTTCTTCGTCCCGCAGGACATTCCCGGACTGATAAAGCGTATGGGTGGCCCCCTGGATGCTGAACGTAAACTCGATGAGCTCTTTTCTGCACCCACCAAGACTACGGGTCGGGATCAGGCAGATATCACGGGCCTTATCGGTCAGTATGCGCACGGCAATGAGCCGAGTCACCACATGGCCTACCTCTATAACTACATCGGCAAGCCGTGGAAGACGCAGCGCCTTGTGCGACAGATCATGGATAGTCTCTATAAGACCGGTCCCGAGGGACTACCGGGCAACGAAGACTGCGGTCAAATGTCGGCCTGGTACGTCTGGAGCGCACTCGGTCTCTATCCTGTCACTCCGGGTAGTCCGTTCTATGCCATCGGCACGCCACTCTTTGACACGGCCGATGTAACGATCGGTGACCATCCTCTGCGTATTGTCGCAACACGGTCTTCGCCACCTTCGATCTACGTTAGCACCCTGCTCATTGATGGCAAGCCCCTTTCCGACAACCTCATCACGCATCAGCAGCTGACATCGGCGCGGGAGATTCGATTTATCCTTACCGATACACCGAGCACACAGCGCGGAACCGCGTTTGAAGAGCGTGGTGCATTGCCAGACATCGACTTTGTCGAAGCTCCCACCATTGCTACGTCAGCGGTGCTGTTCACCGATAGCACCAACGTGCAAATCATTGGTGATAGCGTTCGATACAGTATCAACGGCGACTCCACCAGTCTGCCGCTCCTCTATACCAACCCCATCACCGTCACAGCAACCACACGCATCTATGCGCGTGCCTATCGTAACGGTGACTCCAGTGGCATCACCAGCGCTGTATTTCGCCGCATCCCTGCTCGCTGGCGCGTCGTGCTGCACAGTACGCCCAATCCACAGTATCTAGCCGAGGGTCCAGTGTCGATGATCGATGGTGTACGGGGCTCCATTAACTGGCGAAGGGGCGACTGGCACGGTATCCAAGGCAAGGATATGGACGTCGAGATCATCATGGACACCATCGCAGACCTGCGCAGCATAAGCGTTGGCTTCCTTCAGGACGTCCGCTCATGGATTGTCTATCCGAGCGCAATCACCGTACAGACATCCCTCGACGGCACCACGTGGACCGAAGTCGGTAATGCAACCCATACTGTTCCCGTCAGCGACATGACGTCTCAGATAACCACTCTTGGCGTAAACATCACTTCTACCCGTGCCCGTCACGTCCGCGTGCGCGCAACAACCTTCGGCCCCCTGCCATCCTGGCATCCCGGCGCCGGCAACCCGGCGTTCATCTTTTGTGATGAGGTGGAGCTGCGTTAGGTTTTGGGTTTTGGGTTTTGGGT
>CAYMTW010000022.1:0-32668 GCA_964393485.1 uncultured Melioribacter sp.
CTGATCAACTCATCTGAGGAGTGTACTATGAATCGTCGTTATGCTCTGTGGAGCGAGCGCACCAAGCTTGGTGTTGTTGCTCTCCTTGCAGCATTGATCGGCTTTGGTTCGGTTGTGCTTGAAGCGCAAACCAACAAGCCCGAGCTGCCGACGCTCACGCTTACCGGTGACGGTGCAAGCTGGAACCGTAACATTTATCCTGATGGTCGCATCTGGTCATCAAGTCGTGGACCGAACGGTGAGCGTACGCTCCTCGTGCCTGTGTTCATCAAGAACTGCTGGCGCACCACGACGACCTACAAGGCGTTTCCGATCTATAGCTTCAAGTTCAAGGTGCAATTCGACAGCACAGCTCTTGAGTTGATGGGAATTGAAAAGAATGGACCACTCCGTGGCCCACAAATGACGCCGGTATCATGTCTTGCAAAGGACTTCGAATTCAATTTCGATGTCGCTCGCGACACATCTTATCAGAGTGTTATCAATGCTCCGGTCCAAAACCGCCGTCGTGGAAAGCGCGCGATGATCACGGCAACATCACCAAAGCCCCTTCCGCAGACTGGTGATGTCACACAACCTTGTGATCAGCGCCCGTATCAGGAACTGGTGTATTTGCGCTTCCGTGTAATTGCAAACACATCTCTGATTCCTGAAAGCGCACGTACACCAATCATCATTACAAATGATACGCTGTACTACAACGACTTTGCCGTCGGTAAGGAGCTTGCATTCCCTGGCGACGTAGCCCCGGGTCAATTTGCAGGTCTTGGTGGAACAGACAACTACTATGTTGATGCTCTTGGACAAGAGCAGATTCGTGATCCTCTTCGTCCTTCACGTCCAGGTATGATCTGGCTTGAAGTAACCGACGTTGCTCCACGTCTGTCGTTCACGAACGTTTCTAATCCGGCCTTCCGTCTCGCTGACTCAGTAAATGGTTCGATTGGTTCCCAGTGGTACGTTGTTGATCCTATCACCATCGACTATGGCACACCATACGATGACCAAGCAAACGGTATCGGTACGCGTGACGTTGACGTTATCAACGCTATCACAGGTTCACGCGCTTATGACATCATGGTTCAATCGGACACGAAATGGCTGAAGTTCAAGTCCTTCACCAAGGGCGGCGGTGGACAAACAGAACTGAATCCGTTCCCGAATCCTATTCGTGAAGGTTATGTCCAGTACATGGACAAGGGTATCCTTGGCAGTACGGTCGGTGTTGATCCTCAGGGCAATAACACGGTCGGTCAGCGCGACTTGAACCTTCGCATCATCTGCGATCCAAACGAACTTCCTAGCGGCGATCAGCAAGAAGTTACTGGTACATATGTTGGATATCTGACATTCAAGTCCAACTCTCTCGATGTTTCTCCAGTTCGTCTGAAGGTGACATTCATCTATTTCCGTACTCCGTACGAGCCTAACGTTTTCGATGAAAACGAAAACTGGAAGCGTTCACAGGAGTTCCTCGGTCGCGGTATGACACTTCAGGTTCGCAACTCGAATACACCGAACGAAGTGACCTACGTTACATTCGGCGTTGGAAACCGCGCTTCTGACGGCTGCGACACACTCTTTGGTGAGACCGTGTACTCAGCTGATCTTAATCCAGCAGCATTTGGTGCGCGCTTCTTCCCGAAGGACCGTCAGGGTAACCTCCTGATTCCTAACGGTCTCGGTGACCTTTGGGCAGGAACGGCTCAGCGCGCTAAGAGTGCTTCGCGTGATATCCGCTCTATCTACAGCGATACGACGCTCGTCTACACCTGCCGTTTCAGCGCAGGTGGAGACCGCAACTACCCAATCGTTGTTGCATGGAACACTGATGAATTTTCACCAGGATCTGAGCTGTTCATCCGCGACACGCTGAACGGTTCACGCTTCAACGTGAACATGCGTGCCGGTACAGTTCTGGGTGGCACACGTCAGTCGTACACAATTCGTGATGCTGACATCAAGTCATTCGTCATTGAATACACGCTTCCAAAGGTTGCCCGCTTCCCAGTCATCAACAAGGGATGGAACCTTCTCTCGGTTCCTGTCAACCCATCTTCGAGCTACTGGAAGGACATCTTCAAGAATGCCCTTAACATTCCGGTTCGCTTCTCACAGAATACGTATCAGACGAACGAGACGAATCTCAACCCAGGCGTTGGATACTTCGTCAAGTACTCTGACGATGTCGATAAGACGATTGCTGGATCACGCATCCGCCTGATTGATGACGCTTCGTTTGCAACACGTCTTTTTGACGGATGGAATACGATCGGCTCACTGTCATTCCCAACGTCAATCGAGAACCTGTCGGTGATTCCTTACGGAACAGGTGCTCTTCCGACGCGAGTTGGAGATGTGTACGGATATGTCACAAACCGTGGCTATCAAGCTGTAACTGAAATTGAACCAGGTCTTGGTTACTGGATCAAGCTTTCAGGTCAAGCATATCTCAAGCTCGGTCTAGCTGCAAAGGCTTCTATCAACAGCATGGCTGTTCGCGAAGCTGTTGAAAGCAACTCGACTCGTGTAACGATCGCTGATGCAGCGAACAACGAAGCAAGTGTATTCGTCGCTTCGTCGAGCGTTGTCGACAACAAGTCCATGTTCGAGCTGCCACCAGTTCCTCCGCACAACATTTTTGATGTTCGTTTTACATCGCAGACGAGCGTTGAAGATGCGGCGAACCCAACGATTCAACTTCAGGGCGTTACGTTCCCGGTTGCCGTTACGATCAACAATCCAGAAAAGACATACACTGTTGTCAATGCTATCTCCGGTGCCGTAATTGGTACAGCAGTAGCAGGACGTCCAAACGTTATCACGATTGCTGATGCACGCACGCCATACATCCGCCTGATGGGCGAGGAAACAGCTGCTGGATCACTCAACGTCAGCGTTTCACCAAATCCAGCAACCTCAACAGCTACTGTCAATGTTGCTGTTCCAGAAGCTGGAAATGTTACAGTGACCGTGTTTGATGCAGTTGGTCAGACGGTGGCAACACTTGTCAACGGCCAGTTCATGAGCGCTGGTGTTCACGGTGTTGAACTCAACGCTGCTGCTCTCAGCCAAGGCCGCTACATCGTGAAGGCTATGGTCAACGGTGTTTCGACAACTAGCTCGGTGTCTGTTGTTCGCTAAGCAATGATGAATTGATCAAGAAGGGCAGCAGGTAACTGCTGCCCTTTTTTGTTCAACCCAAGGAGACGAAGCATGCGCTTATCCACACTGTTTGTGACTATGATCGTCGCTGCTGCAGCAATGACAGCGCAGATGGTTGAGGTTCCGTTAACATTCAAGAACATCCTTCCTACGCAAACAGCAACATTCGGATTCACTGTTGCGGCTCATCCTAACGGTACGATTGATATTGACACCGCTCTTGGTGAGCAGGAGATACCTTCGTTGCCTCCTCCAGCGGGCGTGTTCATTGTGTATTCGGTTCCACCAACACAAGACTACAAGTGGATCAGTCCGCGAGATATACGATTCCTAGAAGTAGGTAAGCCGTCGCTCGTTGTGTATGAGCTGGGAATCACTTGGAATGGGGGACGTCTCGATATCGAGTGGGGTACTCTACCATCGACGATTGACAGTGCCTATATCACCGACGTTATCACGGACTTTCCGGATAACTTCATCAAAAAGAAACTAGAACCAGGTCAGTCTTTTTCTACGTCCAATTCCGCGATCACAAAGCTTAAGATTTTGGTTTGGTATAACGGAACTACCAGCTCCGTCCCTGACCAGCATCCAATAAGCCGTGTGATACCGGTTCCTCAGCCCAATGATGGTACACTCCGATTGAAGGGGGCTGAGCACGATTCCCGCGTCGATGTGATTGATGCTACAGGACGATTTAGAAAGACGATAGACCTCGACAGCGATGATACAGCTATCGATCTCACCGACCTCGAAGTTGGCCTCTATGCCACGAGGATTGTGGGACCATCGGGAATGGTTCGTACATCGATGATCGTCCGGCGCTAGGCCGACCAACGAGAAAGATCACTATGAGCGATCAGCAAGAACGCCCACAACAACCACCACGCCAGCAGGATCAGCCTTCACAGCAGCAGCCTCAGCGTCAACAGCAAGCTCGGCAACCACAGGCACAGCAACCTCGACAGCAGCAACCTCAGCAGCCCCAGCGTCAGCAAGGTTCAGGCCAGACACAACAGGGCCACCAGCAGCGGAGAAATCCATCGGGTCGTCGGTTTGACCGGCGTGGACCGAGCCTGCACCGTCAGCCAACGAACCGGATTGCAGGTTCCATCTCGGTTGTCATTCCCCTTCTGAATGAGGAAGAGTCTCTCGTCGAACTATCAAAGCAGCTTGAGTCGGTTCTTGAGCGCATTGCCAAGGGGCGCTACGAGGTGATCTTTATTGATGACGGCTCAACGGACTCTTCGTTCTCTGTCATCCAGAAGATCAACGCCGGTAACCCGCGGTTCAAGGCTGTCCGATTTCGGACTAATCATGGTAAGTCTGCAGCGCTGGCTGTCGGATTTGCCGAAGCAACTGGTGATTACGTCATCACGATGGACGCCGACCTTCAGGATGATCCAAGCGAGATCCCGGGTATGATCGCCAAGCTTGAAGAAGGGTACGACCTTGTTTCTGGCTGGAAGCGTAAACGGTATGATCCCTGGCACAAGACATTTCCATCGAAGCTTTTCAACGCCGTTACATCACGAATGAGCGGTTTGAAGCTCCATGACTTCAACTGTGGTTTGAAGGCCTATCGCGCGGACGTCGTGAAGTCCGTTCAGGTGTACGGTGAGATGCACCGATACATTCCTGCTCTGGCACACTGGGAAGGATTCCGCGTCACAGAAGTGCCAGTCCAACATCGAGCCCGTCAGTTCGGCGTCTCGAAGTTCGGGATCAGTCGGTTCCTCAAAGGATACCTCGACCTTCTCACTGTCATGTTTACGACGCGGTATGTGAAACGTCCCCTGCATTTCTTTGGTGCGGTGGGTTCGTTGTTCGCGCTGATCGGGTTTTCGACAGACCTGTACCTTGCGATTGAGAAGTGGGTCTTCGGAATCCCACTAAGTCAACGTCCATATTCGCTGCTGTTTGGAATCGCCATGATCATCGTGGGCGTGCAGTTGATCTCGATCGGTCTGATCGGCGAACTCATCGTCAAGAACAACCTTAGTGAACAACGGTTCAGTATTCGCGAACGGTTGTCGTAACATTGTCGGGCTCTCGTTGTTATTGTCATCATCATCACGAATGTGACGGGGCATGAAGAACTTCAGAATCGGTCTTTCCTTTCTGGTCCTGCTTCTGCTTGCAGCAAGTGCTGACGGGCAGATCCGGTTTCGCGTAGCAAGCGGACTCTCTACAGATTGGATCACCAATGACAACCCTGCCGTCTATACACTCTCGGGCGATACTGCAAAGCCGAATCGCCCCTATGGTGGGGCGTTTGACGGAGCACAGGTCGGATGGGGCCTTCGGGGCTACATCGACCTCGATAAGCAGAAGACATTCCGCATTCCGGTGGGAGTGGACCTGTTTTTGTATCGCGGTACACAGACGATCAACGGGATCGGGTACAACTTCCGTGTAGATCACGCCTCGAATCTGATCTCAACATTCACAGGCTTCGAGTGGTCCTTTGTGGAGTTCCCACTGGCCTACGCTCGGGCCTATGTCGGAGCGGAAGCACGCTTTCTCTTTGTTGGTGAAAACACGATCTCGACACGGGGCGTGACGGTGATCGATGGTAAGGAGATCATCACACAAGACGAATACAACGGCAAGCCATCGACGTTTCGCATGGGCGCTATGGCCCGTCTCGGTATAGAAGGTGAGATCTACTACCCCGTCTTCCTGAACACCAGCGTTGGCTACGGTGTGATGAATCTTGTTGGACGTGATGAGCGTCCGACCTGGCAAGAGGGAAGGGGCGAGTTGCTCACGGCACGACCCCTAAACGAGTCCGGCGAAGGACTGTTGTATCACATGAATTTCTCGTTCATGATCCAGGTGCGTCTCTAACGCTGCACGGACAGCTTCGACTACTTGTAGAACGTTTTCTCGAATGCCCCCTGCTCGGGCTTGTTCAGGATTACCCTCCAGATGATTCCGCGGATGAAGCCTGTTCCGTACCCTATGAGCTGCACGAAAGCGGCTGCCACGCACCGCAACCCAAGGATGGGATTCCGGTACTTGAGGCTCCCCTCAATGAAGAGCAGAGCCGTATAGAGAGCAGGCAGCACCAATGCTATCTGGCCAAGAGGCTCAGTGATTGCCGTTACCAACGCGAAAACGAGATAGGTCGTGAAGGCCGCTGGAAAGAAATGCGTGAGCTTGAGCGTACTGGGATGACGTAGCGTGATGTTGATGCGGGCGATACCGCTGTTGTGTACCTGTTTGAAGAATTTCTTCAGATCGGTCCGGCGCTTGTGGTATACCCACGCATCTGGAATGAGAGCAACGCGATAGCCCCGTCCCATCATTCGGATGCTGAACTCAACATCCTCGCCGAAACGCATGCCGGAAAATCCTTCGGTATCGTTGAAGACGGCGCGAGAAATGCCCATGTTGAACGATCGCGGATGGAAGGCCCCTCCCACGCGGACCTTCGAACCGCGAATGCCTCCAGTGGTCAACAGTGACGTCATTGAGTAGCTAATGGCTTTCTGTGTGGGCGTGAACGACCCATGCTCACGGTCGGGTCCGCCAAAGGCATCGAGCGTTTGGTTCACTACGGCTGTATCGATCGCCTGCATGTAGTCCGGCGGAACGGTGCAGTCCGAATCGAGGAAGATGAAATGGTCTCCTGCTGCCCGACGGCAACCGTAATTGCGCGATGGTCCCGGACCCGAATTGGGCTTGGCATAGTAGGAGAGCTTCAACTGCGAAGCATACGAGTCACAGAGACTCTTCGAGCTCACCGTCGAGCCGTCCTCGACGATCACTACCTCAAAGTCACGAAACGTCTGATGCGTCAGACTTTCAAGCAGCTCGCCCAGTTCATCCGGACGGTTGAAGACGGCAACGATGATGGAATACTTCATGGATGGCGGCAAAGATACGGGCCGCGCCCGTGCTATTTTTGGCGGTGATGAATCGCCCCGACCCCGTCAGTACCGTTTCGGCAATGGACCTGCATCCGAGAACGATCCGTAACGTCCGGATGCAATACAAGCTTGCCGAACACACCCTCATACCCTGGATGGAATCCCTGGGTATGTTGCCGGAGCGTGCTGCCGTTTGCGAGATCGGCTGTGCCGAAGGGGGCGTGCTTGCCGCCTTCGTCGATAGGGGTGCAACGAAGGCTCTCGGAACGGATATCCAGGAGCCCCTTCTTCGCATCGTCAGCCAGCCCGTCTGGTCGGGTCTGGGATATGAGATCACCTTTACCCAACACGACGTGATCTATGACGAGATCCCGGATGAGTGGAAGGGGGCCTTCGATGTGGTGCTGCTGCGGGATGTGATCGAGCATCTCGATGATGCCGGTGTGGCTCTGAAGAACATTGCCCGACTGCTCAAGCCTGGTGGTGTGGTCGTGGTCACATTTCCGCCCTATACTTCACCCTTCGGCGGACATCAGCAACTGCTTGGTACGAAGCTTGGATCGATTCCGTTTGTACATCTACTGCCGTGGAAGATCTTCCACAGCATCATCCGTGGTGGAGATCCTGACAACCAGGAAGAACTTGAGCGGTTGCACCGCATTCGATGTTCGGCGTCCAAGGTCATCAGTGCAAGCGAGCGTGCCGGACTCGACCTTGTCAGTCAGCGGTACTTTGCCCTGCGTCCGGTGTTTCGCTGGAAGTATCAACTCCCGATCCCAAGCTTCGAGGTCAGCCCCCTGAAGGCGTTACCGCTGGTGAAGGACCTTGCGATGGAGGTTGCCGTCATTCTCCGCAAGCCGTGATGAAGAAGGTCCTGGTCATTGCCTACCACTTCCCGCCCGGCGGCGGTCCCGGCGTGCAGCGCGTCCTCAAGCACGTGACGTATCTACGCGAAGCCGGCTGGCAACCCATTGTGCTTACGGTCGAGAATGGCGACTTTCCAGCGCGTGACGAATCGTTGATGGCAAAGATTCCGTCTGATGTTTCGGTGGTGCGCGTGCCGATCCTCGAGCCCTATGACATCTACCGACGCTTCATGGGCGGTAAGGGGGCTGCCATCGACGTCAACGTGAACAAGTCCGACGCGCAACGCACCGGATGGAAGGAGCGCATCGCAGAGTTTATCCGGGCCACGTTCTTTATTCCCGATGCCCGCGTTGGCTGGCTACTCACAGCCGTTAAGAAGGGCGAAGCCGCCATCCGTGAGCATGGTATCGAAGCGATCTACAGTTCGTCGCCGCCATACACCTGCGCACTCATAGCGAGAGCTCTGAAGCGTCGCACGGGACTGCCGTGGGTGGCTGGGTTTCGTGATCCGTGGACGCAGTTTCTGACCACACCAGACCGGTGGTTTCTGCCGGCAGCCATCGACCGATCACTCGAGCGTTCAGTCTTTGAAGAGGCCACTGCCATTGAATGCGCCTGGACGGGTATCGCCGACGATGCCATCCGGAAGTACCCGCACTTGCCCCCTTCCAAGTTTCATCATGTCCCCAACGGGTATGATGCCTCGGATTTCCCGCCGGTTACCTACGTGCGCAATGAGAAGTTCACGATCACCTACACCGGCTCTATGTATGGTCGGCGCACGCCGCTCGCCGTGCTCAAGGCCTTGGATCTGCTGCACCAGCGTGGTCAGATACGTCCAGAGCAGGTGCATCTGCGATTTGTGGGTCGCTTTGGTGACGAGGTGCACGCCATGCTTGATGGATCCATCTTTGCTCCCTCCATCGAACGTATCGCCTATGTTCCTCATGGAGAGAGTGTCGGCTACCTTATGCGCAGCGAAGCCTCGCTGCTGATCGTTGATGACACCAAGGAAAGCGCTGAGATCGTCCCGGGTAAGGTCTATGAGTACCTTGGCGTTGGGCGCCCCGTAATTGCTGTGGCCCCACGAGGAAGCGCTATCGCACGTCTTCTGGACGAAACGCAAGCAGGCCTCAGCGCGCCACAGGATGATACCGAGGCAATCGCGTCGATCATCGAAACATTCTTTATGCGCTGGCAAGGGGGCGAGGAGATCCTGCAGTCCCGGCACGACGCGATCCAATCGTATGAACGGCGTGCGGCAGCGCATCAACTCGCACACATTCTGCATTCAGTGACACCATGAAGCTAAAAAACATCATTGCCATCGTGGCCTCCATCGGAATTGCCTACGTGCTCTATAAGGTGCTGGCCTGGATTCTTGGCTTGCTCTTCGCGGTAACGTTCGCAATGTTCAAACTGATCGCGATCGCAGTGATTGCCCTGCCACTATACTTCCTCATTCGTAATCGTCTGACCACATCCCGATGAAGCCCCTTTCTGTTCTTGTTACCCTGACGCTTCTGATGGCTCCCTCGCTGCGTAGCCAGGACCAGCCATACCCGACACCACTTGCCGTCGATCTCACGCGCTCGATCATGAAAAGCGTTTTTGAAAGCAACGCCGTGCCGTTTGTGCAGCCAATGGTCACGACGATCAACGCCACCTCGAATGCCCGGTACTTTACCATGGCCTACGTTCCGGCAAAGGTCGATAAGCCCTATTTCCGGATCAGCGTGAACACCATGGCAGGCTTGATCTCGGAAGACCAACGGTGGTACAATCCGAGCCTGGACCTGGGTCCACGAGAGGATCTGTTCAAATCCTTGACCACTTACGGAGCCTTTGAAGGCGCGGGTTACAAGATCGGACCTAAGTACTCCGACACGCTCGGACTGGCCACGGCCTTCATGCTGGAGCTCCTGCGAGACGCACAGGGGCAGGGTTACTTTGGGATTCCGTCACGCGCAGCCTCGCTGTTTGGATACATGCCAGAAAATCGTGTTGTGTTGCCGACAAAGGAAAACCTGGTGTCTGTGCTAAAACAGCGGGCTGAGTATCAGGCTTTAGCACTCACAGGTCAAACAGCGTTTCTTGACACACTCATCAACCGGCTTACGCTTCCGACATCACTCACGCTCCCGCCGGGAGCCAACATGTCGTCGATCATGGCCGCGGTGCCGCAGTTGGAGATCGGGTCCCTCTACGGAACAGAACTTCTTCTGCGACTTATCCCTGCGGTCCGCTTCAATGATAACGTTGGTGATTTTTCGTTCTGGGGCGTCGGGCTCAAGCACAGCCTGTCACAGTACTTCCCTGAGCGCTGGTTCGATCTTGCCGTACAGGGTGTGTATCAAGGCACAACACTTACTAACACGATCGGTCTTACAGAGTCGAAGCTGGAGGCAAATGCAACCATCCGAAGTTTCAGTGTGCAGGCTGGAAAGCGGCTCTGGGATGCCGTGGATTTCTACGGAGCTTATGCTTACGAGCATATCGACGTGACCTCGACGTACACGTATGCTCTTCCACATGAGACGCAAGTGCAGCTTGGCCTTCTGCCGTTGGACCCGCCGGATGGTAAATCTACGCCGACGCCGGACCGTCCGGGCGACACGAAGCCGCAGACCTCGAGCGTGCTCACCGAGAACGTGAACCACAAGTTCATCATTGGAGCCAGCGCGAACTATGGTCCCTTGCGCGCTGCACTGGATCTGAACATCAGCAGTTTCAACATTCTTACGTTCGCCGTGGCCTACACGTTCAATCGGCCAGACTGATGCGAGACCCCTTGCGCGACAACAGTCGGTCGTGCACAAGCATTTCAACCAGCTCATCAATCCACTGACGCTCTGCTTCGCTAGCTGCACGGCCAAGGATCGCAGAACTCAGCTTTGATCGCGTCAGCCCGACAGCCCCCGCGCCCCGTAGCAGCTCCACTACGCGCCCTCGCCAGAGGCGACGGGGCTCTCCTCGGAACAACGGCTCTGGGCGTCGTGTGCGCACCGTCTCCTGCATCGTTCCCGCCGAAGGACAGCCCTTCGAAAGGGGGCATCGAGAACATGCCGGCCGTCGGGCCGTACAGATCGTTGCGCCCAGGTCCATCACGGCATGATGCCATGTGGAGGGGGCATCTGACGGAATGAGTGTCAGCGCAAACGTTGTAAGCTCGGCATCCGATGCAACATCCGATGTTGTGACCTGCCGGTGCAACCTTCGGGAGTATACGCGACGCACATTTACATCCAGTACCACAGCATAGACGTTGTAGGCAAAACAGGCGATGGCGGCTGACGTGTATGGTCCGATGCCTGGTAATGTGCGAAGCACATCGGGTTGGGATGGAACAACACCGCCATGGCTTTCAACGATCGCGCGCGCGGCATCACGAAGCCGCAGAGCCCGCGAGTTGTACCCAAGCCCCTTCCAGCGCAGAACAACGTCAGAATTTGATGCTGTAGCAAGCGCATGAAGAGTGGGAAAGGTCTTCATAAACGGCGGCAGAAGTTCTGCCACACGCGATGCCTGCGTCTGCTGCAACATGATTTCTGAAACCAGCACAACGTAAGGGTCAGGCTGTGGCTCACGCCATGGAAAGGGGCGTGCTGTTTCCGCGTACCACTGCATGAGTTGTTGTGTGATTTCCATACGTAGTTTCGGCGATGATCACAACCAATGTTTCGCCCCAGATCCTCGACCGCGCCATCGAAGCTGCGATCGCTGTGCGCCTGAACGCCTATGCCCCCTATTCAACGTTCCTCGTGGGGGCGGCAGTTGTTGATGCCGACGGCGGAATCTATGTTGGTTGTAACGTCGAGAACGCAAGCTACGGATTGACGAATTGTGCCGAGCGTGCTGCGGTGGCGGCTGCTACGGCTGCCGGACGACGGGACATCGTACTGTGTGTGGTGGTAACTGATACACCAGAGCCAGCCTCGCCATGCGGAGCATGTCGTCAGGTTCTATCTGAGTGCAATCCAGCCATGCAGATCGTTTGCACCACACCGCATCGCAATGATGTTTGTCTGGCACTCGAAACATTACTTCCTCGAGCATTCGGTCCGAACGATCTCTAGCAACGGAGCAGTCCATGGCCATGACATCGAACAGTACTACCAAACCAGCATCCGTATGGCTAACGGTCCTCGTCTGCGGGCTTGGATACTTCGTGGACATCTATGACCTGATCCTCTTCAGTATCGTGCGTCCGGCATCGCTGAAGTCTATCGGTCTTGTCACCCAGGACCAGATCATGAACGCCAGCGAATACATCTTGAATTCACAGATGATCGGCATGCTGATCGGCGGGATCATCTTCGGCATACTTGCAGATAAGCGCGGACGACTCTCGGTTCTTCTGGGTAGCATCCTGATGTATTCGTTGATGAACATCGTCAACGCCTTCGTCAGCACCGTGGATATGTATGCCATCTGTCGGTTTTTCTCGGGCATTGGACTAGCCGGGGAACTGGGAGTTGCTGTTACACTTGTTGCCGAGGTGATGCCGAAGGAGACGCGTGGTTTTGGAACAACCGCTGTTGCCGCGCTCGGTATTCTCGGTGCGGTGGCGGCGTATGCCGTGCATGAAATGGCGGACTGGCGTGTGGCCTTTGTCATAGGGGGCATCCTAGGACTAGCGTTGCTCGCATTGCGCGTAGGCGTGCGTGAATCCACCATGTTTCATTCCCTCAATGAGCAGAAGGCTGATCGTGGCAACTTCTTCATGCTGCTCAAGCCATCTCGCCTGCCCAGGTACATCAGTGCGATCTTGATCGGACTACCTGTATGGTTTGTGATCGGAATACTCGTGACGTTCTCACCGGAGTTCACCAAGGAACTTGGCGGCTCGTCAGAAGTCAACGCCGGCCAGGCCGTCATGTGGGCCTATGTTGGACTTGCAGCTGGCGATCTGGGAAGTGGGTTGCTCAGTCAGTACCTCAAGAGTCGGAGAAAGACGGTCTTGATCTTTCTGGTTCTTTGTTTCGGTATGACGGCGTGGTACTTGTTCGCACCACAACGGTCTGCTTCGGAAACCTATCTGCATACGGCGTTTCTGGGTTTTGCGGCGGGGTATTGGGCTGTGTTCGTCACAACGGCTGCCGAGAAGTTCGGCACCAATCTCCGAGCAACGGTTGCCACAACGGTTCCCAACTTCGTCAGAGGAGCACTTGCCCCCTCGCTGATCGCCTTCAACGCATTACGTCACGACTCCACGCCGTTCATTGACGGTCATCCGCTCGTCTCCGCCGCAGTGATCGTTGGCAGTGTAACCATGGTACTGGCCTTTGTCGGCTGGGCTACCCTCAAAGAGACATACGGTAAGGACCTGGATTATCTGGAGACCTAAGCCGCCTGATAACTGCGTCGATATTGCGTGGTAGTTTTGCGCCCATGACCCACGCAGAGCGCATCATCATTCTCGACTTCGGATCGCAGTACACCCAGATCATTGCTCGCAAGGTTCGCGAGGTTGGTGTGTACGCTGAGATCCACCCCTACAGCATTTCCCACGAGGCACTGACGGCGCTTGCGCCAAAGGGCATCATTCTCTCGGGAGGACCCTCGAGCGTGTATGCCGATGGAGCCCCTATTCCGAGCGTTGATGTCTTTGCATTGGGCGTACCGGTGCTGGGCATCTGCTACGGACTGCAGCTCATCGCGCATCAGCTCGGTGGCTCGGTGGATAAGGCAGCCCGACGCGAGTTCGGACGTGCCATGCTCTCGATCGATGACTTCTCGGATCTCTTCAAGGGGCTTGATGCTACCACACAGGTCTGGATGAGTCATGGCGATCACTGCACGTCGATTCCGGAAGGGTTCGAGCGCATCGCCCATACGGAGAACGCCGAGATCTGCGCCATCCACAACCGTGAGCGTCGCATCTGGGGTGTGCAGTTCCATCCCGAAGTGCATCACAGTGTGGATGGAAAGACCATTCTCAAGAACTTCGTCCTCGACATCTGTGAATGTGCGGCCACATGGAACGCCACGTCGTTCATTGATAATGTCGTGGCTGAGATTCGCCAACGTGTTGGTGATGGTGGCGTGATCTGCGCACTCAGTGGAGGTGTTGATTCCACCGTGGCTGCTGTGCTCCTGCACAAGGCGATCGGCGATCAGCTGCACTGCATTCACATTGACAGTGGTGTGATGCGCAAAGGTGAGAGCGCGAACATCATCGAAATGTTCCGCACCCACTTCAACATGAGCGTCGACCTCGTTGATGGATCAGACTTGTTCCTGACCAGACTCGACGGTGTGAGCGATCCGGAGCGCAAGCGAAAGATCATCGGCAACACCTTCATCGATCTGTTTGACGTCGAGGCCAAGAAGTTCTCGGATGCACAGTTCCTTGCGCAGGGCACGCTCTACCCGGACGTGATCGAATCCGTCAGCACCAAGGGTCCGTCAGCCACGATCAAAACACACCACAACGTGGGCGGACTTCCGGAGACGATGAACTTGCAGCTCATCGAGCCGTTCCGCGAGCTCTTCAAAGACGAGGTTCGCGCCGTTGGACGCGAGCTCGGCATTCCGTCGTGGTTCATCGAACGTCATCCGTTTCCGGGTCCGGGCCTGGCTATCCGCATCCCTGGGGCGATCACCCGTGAAAAGCTCGACATTCTGCGTGAGGCCGATGAGATCTATCTCGACGAGATCCGTCAGGCCGGACTCTACAATGAGATCTGGCAAGCTTTTGCCGTGCTTTTGCCGGTGCAGACCGTTGGTGTGATGGGAGACGAACGGACCTATGAGCACGTCTGTGGCATTCGCGCCGTTACCAGCACAGACGGCATGACGGCCGACTGGTTTCACATGCCGTATGAAGTGCTGGCTCGCATCAGTAACCGCATCATCAACGAAGTGCGCGGTATCAACCGTGTTGTGTACGACATCTCCTCTAAGCCCCCTGCCACCATTGAATGGGAATGATCATGGACGCTTTGCAACTGCACTTGCTGACGAACCATGTACCGATCGTGGGAACCTTTGCCGCCCTCCTGGTGGTGATCGTTGGAATGGTCCGCCGCAGTGATGCGGCCATCTCCGCCGGGCTCGTCGTCTATGCCGCGTTGGCTATGGTGGCCATCCCTGCTTACCTCAGTGGCGAAGAAGCCGAAGAACGCGTCGAGCACATTGCGGGCATCAATGAGGGGGCCATCCATGAACACGAAGAAATGGCTGAGCTCTCTCTTTGGTTCATGGTGATCTCCGGGATTCTGGCCCTTGGGGCAGTCATTACGCATGCCCGCAACATGAAGATCTCATCGAAGATCGCCCTGGCGTTTGTTATCATGGCCATGGTTGCCTTTGCGCAGGCCGCACGAACGGGTCACGAAGGCGGTAAGATTCGCCGTCCGGACCTCGGCACGACGCCCGCGGCAGCCCACGAAGCCGAACACGAATAACGGAGAAACTATCCATGCCCAAGGTCCTTGTCCCCATTTCAAATGGCACTGAAGAACTCGAAGCCGTTGCCATCATCGACGTGCTGCGCCGCGGAGGTTGCGACGTGGTAGTGGCCGGGGACGGTGATGTGGTGGTGTGTGCCTGGGGAACGCGGATGCTACCGGATGTGATGATCGATGATATCGGAGATGATGAGAACTTCGATGCCGTTGTTTTGCCAGGGGGCTCGCAGGGAGTGAGCAACTTTACACGCAATGCCGCGCTGGAATCGATACTACGCCGCCATGCCGCCGCCAAGTGCCTGATCGGCGCCATCTGTGCCGCTCCTACCGTCCTGCACGAGTACAAACTGCTACCAGAGAATGCCGTTGTTACGTCACATCCCGGTGTGGCAGATGTGTTTTCGGGTTATGCCTATACGCTCGACCGCGTGGCATCTGACGGACAGATCATCACCAGCCGCGGTGCAGGCACTGCACTGGAGTTCGCACTGGCCCTGCTTAATCGTATCGCTAGCGACAAAGCCGCCCGGCGTGTGGCGTCGGACATTGTTATGTACGAGTAGAAAGGTTGTTGTCGACGAACGGAATGTCACGTTTTGCCGGTCAATATGTACGAAGAAGTCACATGGACTTTCTTGGTATCTGCTATGCCGGCAATTGCAAGATTTGATGGCATTGCGACTGCTATCTTTTACAACGATCACGACCCACCCCACATTCATGCCCGATCTGCTGATTATGGTATGTCTGTGGACATCGCGACGAGGGAATGCCTTGGAGGGTGGCTACCACCCCGAAACTTCAGTGAGGTCAAGCGATGGTTGGCGATCAATAGAGTAGAATGTTTGTATCACTGGTACAGGATTCAACGCCATGAACCAATCGACAAGAAAGACAGAAGGAACTAAGCGGTCCCTTCCTCTTGTGAAGTCAGCTGCGTAGATCGATGGGTACCGTGTGGAGCTACTCTTTACGGATGGGCAGACAGGAATTGTGAACCTCGAACCACTCCTGTGGGGAGAGATTTTTCAACCCCTCCACGAACTGTCAGCTTTCTGTCGTTTTACCGTCGATGCCGAGCTCGGAACCATCGTGTGGCCAAATGGAGCAGACATTGCACCTGACACCCTGTATCGCATGATCTCCTGACGCGATGAGCGCAGGTTTGGCGCTTCGCGCAGGATTCAGGTGTTAGGTTTCGGGTGTGAGGTTTCTTCCTACGAAGATTCCCGCGCAGCGTCCCACTCCGTTTCCCACCGCAGGTGTCCCGCGAGCAGAGCGAGTGTCCCTTAGCAAAGCCAAGCCTGCCGACCGTAAATTGCGTCGTGAAGCGCTATCTCATAACCTCAGCTCTGCCGTATGCCAGCGGCGTAACGCATCTTGGTAACGTGGTCGGATCGACGTTGCCGGCGGACATCTATGCTCGGTACTGCCGTCTGCGTGGACGTGACACGCTGTCCATCTGTGGATCCGATGAACACGGCGTGGCCATCACTATTGCCGCAGAAAAAGAGGGTGTCCAGCCGCAGACAGTCATCGACCGTTATCATAGCGCCAATGATTCAGCCCTTAAGGGGCTTGACATCGTCTTTGATCTCTACGGGCGCACCTCGAGCCCCATTCATGCCGAAACAGCTCGCGAGTTCTTTCTGGTCTGGAAGGAAAAGGGGCTTCTCGAACAGAAGGAAGATGACCAGTTCTACGATGAAGAAGCAGCGATGTTTCTTCCCGATCGATATGTGGAAGGCACTTGCCCCAACTGTGGCTACGACAAAGCTCGTGGTGATCAGTGCGATTCCTGCGGGGCTTACTATGACCAGCTGGATCTGAAGTCTCCACGTTCGCTGATCACGGGTAAGACGCCCCTTGTCCGAAAGACCACACACTGGTATTTCCGGTTGGATGCTTTTCAGCAGTGGTGTGAGAACTACATCGAATCGCATGCCGGCGAGTGGAAGGACAATGTCCTTCAGCAGTCGCGTTCCTGGCTCAAGCAGGGTCTTGCGCCACGCTCGGCCACCCGGGACATGTCATGGGGCATTCCTGTGCCAGTTGACTCGGCCGAAGGCAAGGTGCTCTACGTGTGGTTTGAGGCCGTGCTTGGCTATATCAGCATCACCAAGCAGTGGGCCACGGACCATGGTGATCCCGATGCATGGCGCAGATGGTGGTGTGATGCCGAGACGGAGTACACCGCGTTTCTTGGTAAGGACAACATCGTCTTCCACACGATCATTTTCCCGATCCTGCTTTCGACACGTTCTGATGAAGGCTACATCCTGCCGAAGAACGTTCCGGCCAATGAGTTTCTCAACCTAGAGGGACGCAAGTTCTCAAAGTCGAGAAACTGGGCCATTGATGTTCAGCAGTATCTCCAGGCGTTTCCCGAACGTCAGCACATCGACATCGTTCGGTATGTCCTGACGATGAACATGCCGGAGACCAAGGACAGTGACTTTGCGTGGCGGGATTATCAGGCACGAACCAATAATGAGCTTGCTGCCATTCTCGGTAACTACGTCAATCGCGTGATGACCTTTGCGCACAAGAACTTCGGCGGTAGTGTGCCGTTGATCCCAACCGGCGCGGCGCTGGGAGATCACGAGCACGTCCTTTCGGCCTCTGTTGCTGAGGGCCTCGAAGCTGTTGCCGCTAGCCTTGATGCGTACAGATTTCGCGATGCAGCTACCGAGGCGATGAATATTGCCCGGGCAGCGAACAAGTACTTCAACGACAAAGCGCCGTGGAAGAGCATCAAGGAAAATCCCGAAGACTGTGCCCTGACGATGAACGTGTGCCTGCAGACCATCCGCACGCTGTCTGTCGCCTTTGCGCCGTTCTGTCCTGAAGCAGCGGCGTCGATGCAGACTATGCTTGGTACTGCCCTCACCACCGGCGCTCCCGGACAAAGCGTCCAGGGCGATGACGTGTGGATGCAGTCGGCCCGTCATGTTCTTGCGGCTGGTTCGCCCCTTGCCGAACCGGCAATCCTGTTTACTAAAATCGAGAATGACATCGTGGAACGCGAAGTAACGAAGCTTGGTGCAGCCGAGGCTGCCTCCTCATCTACTGTAGCGCCCAAGGGGGCCGATCAGGGGACTGATGATGGTCTCATCGGCATCGATCAGTTCGGCACCGTCAAACTTCGCACGGCCGTGGTGCTTGAGGCAGAGCGAGTGCCGAAGTCCGAGAAGCTGTTGCGTCTGCAGGTTGATCTTGGCAGCGATAAGCGTCAGATCCTGGCCGGCATTGCCAAGCATTATGCTCCGGAGGATGTCGTTGGCAAGACCATTGTTGTGGTAGCCAATCTCAAGCCTGCAAAGCTCATGGGCATGGAGTCTCAGGGCATGGTGCTGGCAGCCTCGAATGCCGACGGCAAGTTGACGCTGGTGTCGCCCCTTGACGTTGCCATTGGACCCGGTGCCGAGGTGCGATGATGTCGGCCGAAACCCCGCATCCGGTCAACGAATCACCACAGATTGCGCAGCAGCGGAATCTGCTTAACCGGTGGAGTTTCTTCGCTCTGTTGATCGTAAGCGCGTTGTTCACATTCCTATACGTAAGCAACGTTATCA
Source organism: uncultured Melioribacter sp. (assembly GCA_964393485.1). Lineage (GTDB taxonomy): Bacteria > Bacteroidota > Ignavibacteria > Kapaibacteriales > Kapaibacteriaceae > UBA10438. The sequence continues at coordinate 18,895 of CAYMTW010000022.1, forward strand.
GTGTCCGCAAGTTGCTCGAACACAAGGAACTTATCAGCAAGCGCATTGATTCTCTGAAGGCCGTCAATGAAACGCTGAAGACCGAGACCTACCGATTACAGTCGGCACAGCGTATAACGCGTATTGCCCAGGAGCGGCTAGGCCTTGTGCCGCCGCAGCAGGCCCCAACAGTGATCGATGCGAAGAAAGAATGACAACGTCCGATAGCGCCTACGAGCCCATTCGTGTAAAGGCCGGACTGCTCAGGTTGGCCTTTGCAGTGGCGTTTGCGCTTGTCGTCGGGCGCTTGTTCTTCGTCCAGCTTGTCGAAGGTGCACGCTATCGTGATCTTGCTAAGAAGCAGTATGAAAGCAAGGTGCCACTGCGTGCAGAGCGCGGACGTCTGACCGACCGGAATGGTCACGACATTGCAACGATGATGAAGATGACGTCTTTTGCCGTTGACCCGACGATCATCGAGCAGCGCGAACTCGTAGCGCAGCTACTTGCTTCAGCTGACGGAGAACCTGCCCAGGTCTATCTCGACCGCATGCGCAATGCCAAGGGTCGCTTCGCGTGGCTTGCACGCGCCATCAACACCGTACTCTATCCCGTGCTTGACACGATCAAGATCAAGGGGCTTATCCGGGTCAAGGAACCCAAGCGACTCTTCTCCCATGGCCCGCTGGCTGCTCAGGTCGTGGGTACGACGGACGTGGACAACAATGGCCTTACTGGACTTGAGCTGCAATACAACGAGCTGCTGCGCGGCCGCAGTGGCTTCGTCGTCATGCAACGTGATGGTCGCGGACGTCTGCGTCCGGGAATTGACCCTGAACGCGAGGCGCCTCTCGATGGGCAGGGGCTGCAGCTTACCGTTGATCTTGAGATCCAGCGCGTAGTTGAGCAGGAACTTGAGCGAGGTGTTCGCGAGGCGGGTGCAAGTAGTGGTACCGTCGTTGCCATTGAGCCCTCATCCGGAGACATCCTGGCCATGGCTTCGTTTCCGTCATTCCATCCGAACCGTCTTGATCTTGCATCGGATGACAACATTCGCATTCGTGCCATCACCGACCAGTTTGAACCAGGCTCGACGATGAAGGCCATCACAGCGGCTGCGTTACTTGAAGAGGGACGCATCGGTCGAACCGACGCAGTTGATGGAGGCACCGGAGAACTCCTCATGCCAGGCGGTGCGATCGTCAAGGATGATCATCCGGTTGGGCAGACTACCTTTCAGGGGGCTCTTGAACAGTCCAGTAACGTGGTGTTTGCAACACTGGCGCGACGTCTTGACGAACGGGTATTCTATAAGTACGTTCGTGACTTCGGGTTCGGGATTCCATGCGGGATAGATCTTCCCGGTGAGGTTCGGGGCCGGTTGAAGAAACCGAACGAGTTTGACGCATCCACCAAGATGTACATGTCTTTCGGTTACGAGGTCAGTGCCACGCCCCTTCAGGTCCTCAGTGCCTATGCTGCGATTGCCAACGGCGGTGTTCTTATGCAGCCCCGCGTTGTGCGCGCCATCACGGCCAAAGACGGATCCGTCCTACGTGAGATTGCGCCGCAGCGGGTGCGTCAGGTGATCCGTCCGGAAACGGCACGCGTTCTTACCGAGATGCTTGTTGGTGTGGTCAGTAACGGCACCGGAAAGCGCGCCGCCATTCCAGGACTGCGCATCGCCGGAAAGACGGGCACGACACAGGCATACACGCAGGGGGCCTACGACCGGAAAAACTACCGCGCCTCGTTTGTCGGATTCTATCCGGCTGATAAGCCCCGTGTGGCTATGATGGTGATCCTGGAGAACCCTACGAATGACATCTACGGCGGTAGCACGGCGGCACCGGTCTTTCACCGCGTTGTGCAGAAGACCATGACCATGCTGCGCCTGGATGTGAAGACACAGCAAACCATTTCCGCCGTTCCGTCGTCCGACACCGTGGTCGTACCCGATGTTCGGGGCCTGCAGCCCACATCAGCTGATTCGGTGCTGGAGCGCCTCGGGCTGCGAGGTGACACCGTCGGGGCGTCGGGGCTGATCATTCACCAGTGGCCTGATCCTGGTTCACGACTGGTACGGGGCTCACCGGTGCGGCTTACATTGCGTTCGCCGAGTCCCGGCTCGTCGCGGCCGGGTGTGCTAGGCTTCTCGATGCGCAAAGCGGTCACCGTGCTTCACTCGGCCGGCTTCGAGGTTCGCGTGCGCGGTTCGGGCCGGGTGGTACGACAGGAGTGGGATCAGACCTCATGCACCATTTATGGCTCTATGCCCTAGGTTGTGTCTGTTGTAACGATACCAGTCATTGCGGTATCTGGCCTCACCTGACATAGGCATTTATGATGACGTACCGAACCATTCTTATCGCACTGGTGCTCTGCTCGGGCATCAGGCTCTCAGCCCAGAGGCCGGATGCATCATCTGAGCTCTTCTTCCCCCCAATGCCCGTCGGAGCTCAGCGTGAACAGGAATTAGTTGTTCGCGGTCTTACCCCGTCGGGACAGTACAAAATCGTCAGGTCTGCAGGAGCCCCTTTCAGGATCACGTCGAGTGCCCAAGACCTTGTGATCCGAAATGGAGAGATTCGCCTCCGGGTGGAGTTTGCTCCCACCAGTGCTGGTGATGTTGAAGATATGATCGAGCTCGAGCGACAGCCGCAGATCGGCAAGACATCGGAGAATAGTATCAAGGTCAAACTCTTCGGTTCCGCGTTCTGGATCGAGCGCGCAGAGGATATCGATTTCGGCACCATTGATGTTGCAGATTCGGCGCGTCGGTTGGTCCTGTTCAGATCAGGTCCGGCCGATGACTTCGAATGGGAGTACACGCGTGCGCCGAGCGCTCCGTTCCGATCGACCACACTCCAGGGTCCGGTGCGACGCGGACGTGACACACTCGCATTTCTGTTTTCCTTTCATCCAACGGCCGTTGGCCGCTTTGCGGACACCGTCGGCATCGTCCGGAAGTTGCGCAGTGGCCAGCGTCTTGATACCGCGTGGATGTATCTGCGCGGCGCAGCCCGGGCACGCCCCTTTACGCTTCGTCCAGATCTTGGCGCTACAACGTTCAATGCACGAATCGGTGACACGCTGACCATTGACCTGCGTCTGGCTTCATCGGGTCCGATCGATGTTCCTGAACAGATCGAGAGCATCAGCGTTGATCTCTCATACAATCCAACCCTTCTGGTAGCTCTGCGCGACCCCGGCCAGACGCTTTCCGCACGTGACGGACGTCAGGTGCTGACCGTCAAGCGTGATGTGTTTGCCGGTGGTTCACTGACCGTGGATCGCAGCGGCGTGATCGCCGCGACGGTTCGGTTTGTCGTTGCTCTGGGTGACAATGATGTTTCTCCCCTTGCTCTGCGCAATGCCTCCTATACAACGTCTGGCGGCGCTCTTAAGGGGCTTTCCGACATTGATGCGACCGTGAACATTACCAACGTCTGGCGGTATCAAGATGGACGTCCGCGTCTGGCCAATCCGCTACAGAGTGTCCTAGTCCTTGATGTGGATCCCAACCCTGTTGCCACGACATCGACCATGCGCATTCGGAACCTTCCTACCAACGGTGCGAACCTGATGATTGTTGATGCCGCCGGAGTCGTAGTGGCGGATCGTACGGCGCAGCTACGCGCCGGCGTACGCGATTTCACGGTAGCCTCTTCGGGCAACGCCGACATCGTGCTGCCCCGTGGCAACTACTTTGCCCGGCTCGTGGTTGAAAGTGAACTTGGCGGCACGCTCCTGAGTGTTGCGCGCATCTTCATCGTGCAGTAAGGCGTGGCATTGTGAACCGTCCGGCCACGTACATAACGCTGTGTGCATTGTTCCTTGCGTGGTCCGCACGATTAGGCGCTCAGCAGGAGAATACGTCATGGAACATCGATGCATCGGTAGGCGCGGTTTCATCAGCTCCTTCGGGGTCTTTTGGCAGTGTTCCGGGAATTGCCTCACCGGGTAACCTTCGCTACGACCCGGTGTCGGGAGCGACACATCTGACGGCAAGTCTCGGTGCTGATCGCCCCGTGTTCAGGGGACTGCGAGCCGGTTTGCGACTGGACGCACAGACTGTTCAGTTGCGCTATGATGCGTTTGAGCGCGCACCGATCGCCATCGAAGGGGGCGGGGTTGCACTTGCCACGTTACAGCATAATCTTCAGACGACCATGACGCTGATCGGGGTAACGCCGTATCTGCGATATGAACCCGTGCCATGGCTCTCCGTGGGTACTGGATTTCCCTTGATGTCGGTAACGGCATCGCGGTTCAACCAGACGATGGTGTTCTCTGATCCTGTGGGGCTGCGTTTCGTTGATGGGAGTATCGAACAGATAACTGCCCGCGGGCGGGTTCCGAACATCCGCACGGTCATTCCGTTGATCACGATGTTCGCCGAGGCAACTATTCCGGCGAGTCCGTCTGGCGCCTTGGTGTTGGCACCTCGCATCGGCTTTGCGCAGGCCTTGACGTCGATCACCAACGACGGGGCGTTCAACATGCGATCGCTCTCCATCGGCGTTGGTCTGCGGTACCGCATGGGGCGTGGGCCTGTCGTTGCGCCAAAGGTTGATACCCAGCCGCCCGTGATGGCGCCACTACCCATGGTGCCTCTGTCTGTACGCATCGAACGCGATACGTTTGTGGAGCTTACCCGGGGCATTGCCGAATCGATGACAATGCTGATGAGCACGACGATCGATACAGTTTCGCAAACGGATTCGGAGGGTAACGAGCTGCGAATTGTTCGTCGACGTGAGACATATCGCATGGCAGTGCCCAAGCCCCCTTCGGTGCTGCGTGCAGCACTGCAGCTGCGTTTTGTTGATGACAATGGAGAGGTAACCCAGGATGCACGACTCGCAGCAGTTCGCGTTGAGTCTCGTCGGGTGGTGAGTTTTCTTCCGGCTGTTGTGTTTGATCACTCATCGGCGCAGATACCGTCGAGATATCAGCTGCTTTCACCTCAACAGGCAAGATCATGGAAGGAGACCTTGATCAATAGCAGTTCTGAATCACACTGGCAGTATCACGTGCTCAATGTGATCGGTTCCAGGCTGAAGAGATTTCCGACTACCACGTGTGCACTTATCGGATCCGATGAGGGGGCGTTGAAAGACGTAACACGCGATCGGATGAAGACGATACGGGACTATATCACCACGCGCTTCGGCATCGATCAATCGCGCATTCAGATCGACCGGATCGGATACCGTTCGAACCTCCATAACACGCTCCCTCCGAGTGCCATTGCGTTGGACCTGTCAAGTCCCGAGCTTCTCGCCCCGGTAACATTCACCGTATCAACCATCGAGACGCAGCTGCCAAGGGTTCAGCTCTTACCTGATGTGATCAGCGAAGCAGGTGTGCAGCGGTGGTCGATCCAAGCATCACTGCAGGACGTTCCTGTTCGTACGTTCAGCGGTACGGGGACGGTTCCAAGTGCGATCTCCTGGGACATGAATGATGACATCGCGTCAGAGGCTGCATATAAGCAGCCTATTGTGCTGACTCTGCATGTTGATGACGTGGATGAGGCACAGACCGAGAGTGATCCGTTGAGGATCTCCCTGACGTCGCGAATGCCGCTAGCCTCTGCGTCCCGACCGATGAAGCGAACAGAGGTCCTCACGCTTGGACGTGATGGTGGAAGTGGACAGTCGCTACCAGGCCGTCAGGATGTCAATGGAACGCGTCCACTTGCTGAGTGGACCTTGCGGGGACTTGATCAGGTGGAACGCTCTATCTACGAAGCTCTGGGTGTACGACTATCGATTCAGGTTCTCGAGCGCCGTTGACCATCGTGTTGTCACGATGCGTGCACCCTGTCCACGGTCGATAGCCTTTTGCAGATAAACAACAGCCTGCTGCACCTCGCCCCGCTCGGCCATGAGGAGTCCGAGTTCACCGAGGGCATCCACCTCAAACTGGGCCAGGCGTGCGGTACGAGCATTGTTGACTGCAGATGTGAGGTAGGTTTCAGCTTCACTCGAACGTTGCGTCTGACGCAGCGTACGTCCGATCTGAAGTGCGATCTGTGCACAGCGCACGCGGTCATTGGTTGCAGAACAGGACTCGTAATCTGCCCGAAGCTGATCCAGTGCTGAATTGGTTGGTGTTGCCTTTACGCTGACATCCACCTTGCTGACCTCGCGGATGGCTGTCGGAGCTGGTGCTGCTGGTGCTGCGGCTTCAGGCTGCGGAATGTCAGGGGGCGTGATAGTTTTCGGGGCAGATACCGTGCGTGACGGACGTGGATCGGGCTGAACATCATCTGTGCTCGTAGCAGCCACATACAGGGCGGTACCGCCAACAACAGCGGCCGTTGTACCGCCAGCTATCCAGCCCCATCCGAACTTGACCAGAGTACCGAGAACTCCGCCAGTTGCCGCACCGGCAATGACCTGCGCAGCGACAGAGGATTCGACCTTTGCTAGAAATTCAAGAGGTAGTCGCACCTTCGGGGCGGAATCGGCAAGCAGGTTCTCGACGGTGAGCATCTCGCGCACCTCCTGCGCAAACTCGGGTGATTCGAGTTGCCGCTGTTCGAATTCGAGCAGTTGATCTTCGCTGAGCGATCGATCAAGGAAGCCCGCGAGAAGTTCCTGATTCGTCATTGCAGTTCGCTGATAATACTGGACAGAGATTGCTGGATGAGTTTCTTGGCACGGAAAACCCTGACCTTTGCCAGAGATACCGTGATGCCGAGTGTCTTGGCGATGTCCTCATACGGGAGATCATCAAAGTATTTCATTTCGAGAGCCTCGCGAAACTCCTCGGGCAGATCGGCGATGGCCTTGTGAAGAGCTTCGCGGATCATGAAGTCGCCGCTGTGCCGTTCAACTTCTTCCGAGTAGTGAAGTTCTTCGGTGTACTCCGTGGTGTTCTTGCGCTGACGTATCCCCTTAAGGCAGTAATTACGCGCGATGGTGAACAGCCACGCAGCAAAGGACCCGTCGGTGAACGATGTCCGCTTGTCGTACACGGTCATTGATATCGTCTGAAACATGTCCTGGGCCTCTTCGTGCGAACCGAGTGCGCGCAGACAGTAGGCATAGAGCCGCTTGTCATAGCGCTTGAAGAGCGAGCGGAATGCCTGCTCGTCGTTCTTGTCACGAACGAGCGCAAACAGCTCTTCATCGGTCATCAGGGCATGCATTGAGGTCGATTGCCGGTTTAGTGTTGAACCACGACAAGATACCGCGGCAGGGGGCTGGGGTTACACCGTAGATTCGCAGATGCGCTCCTTCTGGGAAATCAACGCCTGGTCTGAAGCCGATGTGGTGATCGTCGGAGGGGGCCTTGTGGGCATACAGACGGCCCTGGCCGCGGCACAACGTCAACCGGGGGCACGTGTCGTGGTGCTCGAGCGCGGGCTTGTGCCCACAGGCGCTTCAACACGCAATGCCGGCTTTGCGTGCATCGGATCGATCAGTGAAGTGGCGGCTGATCTTGACCTGCTGGGTAGGGATGCCGCAGTGGACATCGTCCGACGTCGCAATGACGGCCTGTGCCGATTGCTTGAGACGGTTGAAGGGCATGATGTGGGCTTTGTCCGCGACGGCGGACATGAGATCTTTCTCGAGAACCATCCGTCGCTCCAGCGGATCGATGAATTGAATGAGCTACTTCGCCCCATTACCGGCACAACCACATTCGAGCAGCGCGACGAACGTGTTACCCACTTTGGGTTTTCACCAAAGGTCCTGCATCTGGTTACGAGCTCCGTCGAAGGAACGGTCCACTCCGGAAAGCTCGTCTCAGTGTTATGGGGCTTGGCACAGCGTGCTGGCGTGATGATCCGCACGGGAGCGAACGTGACATCGATCACGGACAGTCATGGAATAGTAGAACTTGGCGTTCGAAGTGACGTTGGCGACTGGGTGATCCGCGCCGGTGCGGTCATCGTTGCCACGAATGCATGGATACCGAAACTGGTGCCTACGGGTGCGTCATCCAGGATTCAGCCGGCGCGGGGACAGATCCTCGTTACCGAGCCATTGCCAGAAATGCCCCTTCACGGGTCCTTCCATTACGACGAAGGTTATGTGTACTTCCGTCCCGTGGGCAACCGGATCCTCCTTGGTGGGGCTCGTAATCTTGCGTTCGAGGAGGAGTGTACCACATCGCATGATGTCACGGACCGCATTCAGGGGGCCCTTGAAGCACTCCTGCGAGAAGTGATCGCCCCGTCTCATTCGCAGATATCGATAGACTATCGCTGGGCCGGTACGATGGCCTTTTCACCATCGAAACACCCAATCGTAGAGCGCATCACTCCACACGTCACTGTTGCCTTTGGCTGCAATGGCATGGGCGTTGCGCTGAGCAGCGAAGTTGCTACGCGTGCCGCTGCGCAGGTGTGAGGTTTCAGGTTTGAGGTGTGAGGTTTTGGGTGTGGACGTCATTCCCGCTTTCGCGGGAATGACATTCAGCACCCCTCATACCCGAAACCCGAATAAAAAAGGGGACAAAGCAATGCTTCGCCCCCTTTCAACGGTACAGTCTACCGTTTCTTCGGTGTTACTTGTTGTCGCTGATTGCCATACTGTAGACGACCAGGCCGAAGCCGATCTTGTTGACGGCGTCACCGATGTTATAGATCAGATCCATGTTCGATGGAGCGATACCCATGCCGGAAAGCAGGTTGCCGGGCAGGAGCATATAGCCGATTGGGTAGATCGCCCAACCAACCAGTGTGAACCAGCGGAGCTGCGTAAAGGCGGCCTTGACGGCTGGATTGTCGGATGCACCGGCCAGCTTGCTGGCTTCGCCCATGTAGATTTCATAGATGATGCCAGCCCAACCGATCGTGGAGATCACGCCCCACATGACGTTCTTGTCTGGCTGGACGGCTTCGCCGTAATAACCGGCAACGAGCATGACGACAGCACCCAGGATGAGGCGCCACATCATGTTGCTTGAAGCACCGGCTGGGCGGAGCAGCAGGTAGTACTCAACGCACATCAGCGGAACCGTAAGGGTCCAGTCGATATAGCGGAACTGTGTTGGCGATGTACCCGTATCGAGCCAAACGCCGCGCATGTAGAAATAGTGAACGGCGGCGATCATTGTGATCAGACCGGAGATCAACAGAGACGTCTTCCACTTATCGGCTACACGGCCGCGCTCAAAGAAGAAGAACACCGAGGCGGCGAACATCGCCATGTACCCCGTGAAGAACGTGAATCCGATATAGTCGTTCGGACTCAGCACACCATTTGCGGCAAGGGCTGTGTTGGCGCCCATGCACGAAAGAACTGCTGCCCATAGGGCAACGCGTAGAGATTTGGTCATCGAAGAACTCCCCAAAGTGACCACAAACGAAACGCCGTTGGTCGGCACATTGTTCGTGTGCTTCAATCGCCGCGTCGAGACACGTGCAGGATGAAGCAACCGGACGAAGTGTCGATAAGGGAGACAACCGTGCAGACAGTTATCGGAGTTCCCGATGGACATAACTTATTTGATAGTTTATTTAGTTGACCATCTGTATTGCCCCGATTTATCCACCCCGCAGCGCAAAAGGAGTAATACTACTTACAAAGGGTCGGGTTTTGTGTATTCCGTTGTGACAATGCCGCAGAACAGTCGGCACAAATGCGCTGAAGTCGGCTATGTTCTGACCCAATGAGCGAGCGTCAAAAACTGTACTTCATGGGAGGGGGCGTTGCAGCGCACGTCTATTCGATCGTTGCTGCAGACGTTCTCGGTGCAAAGAATCTTCGCATCGCGATGCAGGATCTTAATCACACTGTGCCGGAGAAGACCCTCTGTGTCTGGGGTGATCCTGCGACGCCGATCCATAATGCGGTGGTGGCTGAGTGGAGTACGTTGCGCTTCGGCTACGGTGATGGCACATTCGTGCGTGACCTTGGCCGGCTGCGCTACAGTCAATACACGGCTGCTTCACTGCGCAATCTGGCCGACGAGCGCGTCGCTATCGAGCGAATAGTCGGTGATGCTTCAGAGCCTGATTCGTCGAGTGCTGTATCTCTTGACAGCAGGCCGATCATGCGTGATCGACGTCCGGCAAGTGTTTCGCTCCTGCAGCATTTCCATGGCTGGCGTGTGGTGACGGCGGAACCGCTCTTTGACGCCGGGACTGCCACCATGATGGACTTCCGTGTCGATCAGTCGGGAGGAGTATGCTTCGTGTATGTGCTGCCGTACTCAACCACCGAGGCCCTGGTAGAGTGCACCGTATTCTCTGCACAGACCTGGCCGCAGGCGGAGTACGAGGTTCGGTTAAAAGCGTACCTGACAGATGTTGTCCATGCTGAACGCTACGAGATCGTTGCCACCGAGACAGGTGCCATTCCTATGTGTGACCGCATACCAGAGCGCCATCTCGGAGATTCCTGGATAGCCATTGGCGCAGCGGCAGGGCTCACCAAACCGACAACGGGCTATACAGTCGCCCGTTGCGTTCGTGATGCTCGGAGATTGCTACGAATGTACGCGACCACCGGTGTGTTTGAGCCGCCAGCCCCTTCACCAGGGCGCTTTTATTGGTATGATCGGTTACTACTTCGGATCATTCGTGACGAACCGGAAGAGGTTCCACGGATACTGTGGACGTTGTTCGCGCGTAACCCTATTGACCGTATCCTCCGTTTTCTTGACGAAGAGACCAACCTTCGTGAAGAGCTACTGATCTTCTGGAGTTTGCCATGGCTACCGTTCCTACGGGCAATCGGCCGCCGCTGATCATCCTGATCAGCGCCATTACCGTCGTGGCAATGCAGATGATCGGACTATCGGCATCCACAGTGGTGCTCGGTCTGGCCATTGGCCTGCTGGGCATCCCTCATGGTGCCGTGGACCACTACGTGATGAGTGCGGAAGGGGGCCATCGGATCGCAGATCTATTGCGATACGTATCAGCTGTTCTGCTGGTGATAGCGGTGTGGTGGTTCTCCCCCGCAGTGATGCTGGGTCTGTTTCTCGTCAACTCAGCCTGGCACTTCGGTGATTGTGACGTGCCACATGCCGGACGTCTGCACTGGCTTCGCGCGTTAACCTATGGTACATCGATCCTCACCCTGATCATCGACCCTCGTTCACCGACCATTCAGCCCATTATCGAGGAGCTTCTCCGACAGCCGTTCGATCCGGGGATGTTCGCTGGGTTTGAATCATACCGTGCTGCCGCCGCCGCGATGGTGGTGATCATACCATCCATGGTTTCAGTGCCCGTCATCCGCCATCGTCTGATACGCAGCGTGCTCATCGTTGCAGTTGCCTACACCGTTGATTCGCTCCTTGCCTTCACATGGTACTTCACCATCATCCATGCGCTGACAAGTCTGAACGATCTGCGTCATCACCTCGGCGGCCGTTTTCCCTGGGCATGGCAGAAGCTGATCGTGGCCGCCATTCCGCTCTCATTCGTGTCCTACGCAGGAATAGGTCTGGCCATCCTCCTTCTTCCACAGACATCTGGCCTGGTTGCCCTCTTCGTTGCCCTGAGTGCACTCACGCTGCCACATAGTGTGCTGTTTCATCGCGTGTATGGAGGAGAGGTACGGAGGTACTGATCATCATCTCGAGCGTAGCGAGCGATCCATTTGCATGAAGATGGATTCCCGCTTTCGCGGGAATGACATTCAACTAACCCCAAACCCCACACCCAAAACCTCACACCTGTGCGAAGCACCGTATTTTCGCCCTATGTCAACCGCACAGCGTGATATCGTCAAAGGTCCGATCGAGTTAAAGGGGCGCCCCCTTCCAGACCTTGAGCAGCTCCTTATCGAGCATGGGGAGCGTCGGTATCGGGCCCAGCAGGTGTATGATGGACTGTACATTCAGCGGGCGGATGATGCGGCCTCGATACAGGTACTACCGCAGGCATTGCGCGAGCGTCTCGACACGGAGTTCCGGTCACAATCGGTAAGGCTTACGACCAAGCAGCAATCGGACGATGGGACGATCAAATTCCTGTTTGAACTCTACGATGGACGCCAGGTTGAGAGCGTGCTGATTCCAAGTGAAATGGTGGAAGCTGATGGACGTCCACGTCGGCTTACGCTGTGCGTTTCCACACAGGTGGGATGTAATCTTGGATGCGTGTTCTGTGCCACTGCATCGCTGAAGCTTACGCGTAACCTCACGGCAGGTGAGATCGTCGACCAGTTCTTGCAGGCGCAGAAGCACACCGGGAAATCCATCACGAATATCGTCTTCATGGGCATGGGCGAGCCGATGAATAACTATGATAACGTGATGAAGGCCACTGAGATCTTTACCGATCAGCGTACCAAGATGGTGGCGCCGCGCCGTACAACGCTCTCAACGGCTGGTGTGGTGCCCGGCATCATTCGCATGGCCGACGAGGGCCGTATCATCAAGCTGGCGCTCTCACTGCATGCCACGACGCAGGATGTGCGTGAGCAGCTGATGCCGATCGCAAAGAAGTATCAGCTTCCGGAGCTGGTCGAGGCGCTCGAGTACTACTACCGCAAGACACACAAGAGCATCACGTACGAATACATCCTGTTCGAAGGCATTAACGACTCTATCGACGACGTCAAGCGTCTTGTACGCCTTGCACGTCGCATGCCAACGAAGGTAAACGTCATCCCGTTTCACGACATCGACTTCACGCAGCCGAAGGGATTTGCACAGACTCTGCGTCCAACGTCGAAGGAGAAGTTCGATTGGTTCCTCAAGCAGCTGCGTGATGAAGGTGTTACGGTGTTCATCCGATCATCAAGCGGACTCGACATCGACGCCGCCTGCGGTCAGCTTGCCTTCTCGCACGAAGGGGGCGTTGCATGAGCCCCTTCACATGGTCATCAAAGTACCTTCTCGTGCTGATGTTATGTACACTCTTGTCGCAACCGATGTCTGCAATCGATGATACGATTCTGCAGGATATGGAGATCGACACCGAGGTGGAGTACTATGTGCGCCTGACCAATGGCGATGTGCTGACAGGCTTTCTTTCCGATGTAACAACGGACAAGCAGGGTGCCCGTGTGCAGATGAAGACAGCAATTGCGATGGTTACCATTTATGCCAGCGACATCGCCTGGATCGGAACCCGAGAGCAGGCGTATCGATCGCGGAACCGCGGATTCGTCGTCCCGACGGCTGAGCCGATCGGCAACGACTTTTACATCGGGGTGATCTCGGGAGCGATACCAACAGTAGGCTTTGGTCTGTTTGATGTCGGCAGCGTTGTTCTGGCCCGCTCCTTCATCCCTGGTCTGTCTATGCGCGAGCAGTTTTCACTGATCAACCTCAAGGCCACCGTGTATGAAGCTGACAATGGCCTCGTCGAGGGTGGACGTCAGTACTATGCCATCGGCATCAACAGTGCGTGGATCAACGATGTGAACTTCATCGGACATCTCTATGGTGTTGGCACATTTACCGGAACTCGCTCACGCGTCAGCACGGTCCTGTTTTCAAAATCTTTTGGTCGAGACGACTACACTGTGAACCTCGGCTCACTTGGTAGCTCCTTCCGCTTCCCCTATGCCAGCGGAACCTTCGGCGTCGGCCTGATGATCGACGTCCGCTTTCCGGAGTTCAATGACCTGCACGCCATGGCCGAACTCTGGGGCGTCGATATCTCCCGTCCCGCCCAGTCCGTCTTTGTGCTAGGCCTGCGTAAGGTGAACACCTCCACCACCATGGACTTCGGTCTCGGCCTCTTCCCAGGGGGCTTCCTGGCCCCAGTGATCAATTTTGCGTTTACGCCGTAGCGCCGAGGCGGAGGGAAACACGCTTCGCGCGAGGGAAGCCGAAGCGGAGTCATCGGTCATCGTCCCCAGTCCCCAGT
>CAYMTW010000023.1:0-15712 GCA_964393485.1 uncultured Melioribacter sp.
TCACCGGCACTACCGCCACCGGACGTCCACGCAGCTCCGGCTGCTCCTGCTGCTCAACAGAGGCGAAGTATGAGTTCAGATCAACGTACAGGGAGCGAAGCATGGGGAGGAAAATTACAGAGTTACGGAGTTACGGGATTACGCTATCGTCATTCCCGTGAAAGCAGGGAATCCATACGGTACATAACCAATGACCAATGACCAAAGTCATCCGATAACGGCGTAGTTCGGCAATTGTGCGCAGCACGTGCGGTCCCTGGTCGCTGCGCTCTTTGGGATGATGCCACAACGCTGCTTGAGAGTGTCAATAAAGTCCGGGAAGCTCTTTCGTTATGTACTCCGCAAGCGACAGAGCTTGAACATTTTCTGCGAGAGGGAAGGATGTCCCACTCGGCGTAATGAAGTACCCTTGAGTTGCGCCGATCGTCGTCATGCTTTCGATGAAGGATTGGCGAAGTTTCGGGCTGAGGGTGCGCTTGATCTCAATGGCATGAATGCGTCCGTCGGTGAACTCGATCACGAGGTCGACCTCTGCACCAGCATGTGTGTGATAGTAGCTGTATGATGCTCCTGCTGGTAGCATCGAAATGATCTGTTCGCTGCAGAAGGCCTCCCACGAGTGACCGCAAATGGGATGTCCGAGAACGTGATCAAGATTTGGTAGGCCAAGCAGACTATGCACCAGGCCACTGTCGCGCCATTGCACTTTGGGTGCTTTGACGAGGCGCTTGCCAACGTTGCGATTCCATGACGGAATCCGGCGAAGGAGATAAAGAGCTTCCAACAGATCGATGTATGACCGAACGGTTTTCCCATCGATACCGAGTGCATTGCCGATACTTGCAAGGTTTATGGAACAGGCCTGTTGATGGGCAAGCATGGTACATAGCCGTCGAAGCTGAGCAGGAGTTGTTCGAAGAGCATACTCGGGCAGGTATCGCTCTACGTATGATGTTAAGAAGTCACTACACCACTTCATCGCCGCTGCATCGCTTCTCGCAAGCAAACTCAACGGGAAGCCACCTCGCATCCAGCGTTTGCTGATCGTGTCTGCATCGTACCCTAATTCTGGCAGAACAAAAGTATCCAGCTCAATGTAGCTGATGCGTCCAGCCAACGTTTCCGACCCTTGCCTGAGTAACTGCGGCGAGGCCGACCCCAATAGGAGGAAGTGTCCTGCATTCTCACCAGCCTGCCTGCGTTCATCCACCAGTGAGCGGAGTAATGGAAACAGCTCCGGTAGCCGCTGGATCTCATCTAGGATGACCAATGTCCCTTGCATCCCGCCGAGATACAGTTCGGGATCGGACAGCCGAGTTAGATCGGACGGACGTTCTAAGTCCAGGTAAACTGTCGGTTTATCGATCTTCAGTGACCGGGCCAGCAATGTCTTCCCAACCTGCCGAGCCCCCAACACAGCCACGACAGGGTAATCTACAAGGCGAGACGAGAGCGCTGAATGGATTAAACGATCAATCATCGCCTTGAAAATACGGAATATATTCCGCGAATTCAAGGTAAAACCTTGTCAGAATCCATGTGCCTGGTACGACAATTCGGGTGCTTGATGCGGTGCGTCAAGCCGGCGAAAGCAGGGAATCCATCTTCACCCGCATGGATCCCCGCTTTCGCGGGGATGACAAACAAACACTCCCACACCCCACACCCCAAACCCCAAACCTCACACCTGCGCGAAGCGCTCCGCGTTCACGCTGCCTTTTGCAGGCGCTGACGAGCCTCATACAGATCCCAGGCAATTTGCAGGTTCATCCAGAACTCGGGTGTGGTGCCCAGTTCCTGTGAAAGAAGTATCGCCGTTTCTGCGCTGATGCCGCGCTTGCCTCGAATGATCGTATTGATCCGCTGAATAGGAATGGCGAGCCGCTCTGCTAGTTCGACCTGCGTCATGTTCATCGGCTCGAGGATGTCGGTGAGAAGGATCTCGCCGGGATGGATAGGGCGTCTGTTCTTCGGTGTCATTGAGGTGTTCTCCGTGCAGTCGTATCAATGGTAGTCGGTGATCGTAACGTCGTGAACATGTCCATCGTCCCACCGGAATATGATTCGATACTGGTCGTTAATGCGAATCGAGTGGTAGCCATCGAAGTTGCCGACAAGCTTTTCGAGTCGATTGCCCGGAGGGACACGCAGGTCTATTAGCAGATGGGCTGCGTTGAGCATATCCAGCTTCCGATGCGCAACGGTCCATAATGATTCAGGAATCGATCTCGCGTGCTTGGTCGACATTCCATGATAGACATCCTCGGTTGCCTGTGATCCAAAGCTCACGATCATGGTGCCAATATTAATGGTTTAACGGTAACTGTGCAAACAAGAGGCGACCCAAAACCCAATACCCAATACCCAAAACCCAAAACCTCACACCCGTTTCCGTATCTTTGGATTCAGTCTAAATAAGCATATGACCAAGCTTGAAACATGTCCCGTTGGGACGCGCTGCAGGATTCTGGCGGTAGTCGGGGAGGAACCCTGTGTGCGCCGTGCAAAGGAGCTGGGACTGGTCGAGGGTGCATGCTGTTCCGTTGAGCGGCGAGCCCCGTTTCGAGGACCCGTCGAGATATCCACCGGGCGATCGCGCCTGGGGGTTCGGCTGGGCAAAGAACTTACCGTCACTGTGGAAGTGCTTGATGCCGAGCAGTCGTATGCCGCACGTATGTCGATGGTCGCAAACCCAGGTTGATCTGCCATATGCGTATTGCAGTCGTTGGTGCGCCAAACGTCGGTAAATCGACGTTGTTCAATGAGCTCACAGGGCTTGATCAGCGGGTAGGGAATTTCCCAGGGGTGACGGTTGAGCCCCTTCTCGGACGTGTTTCAGAGGCGGGCGCAGCCGCCGAACTTATCGATCTACCGGGTATTTACGGCATGTCTGCCGCCTCGGAAGACGAGCGCATGACGATCGACGTGCTCTCGGGACATCATCGCTCAATACCGGCACCCGATGCCATCATGCTGGTGATGAATGCCTCAGCACCGGAGAAGTGCCTGGTCCTCTACAGTCAGCTAGCGTGCCTCGGACTTCCGATGATCATTGCCGCTACGATGGTCGATGCTGTCAAGGGGCGGGGCGGTGTGTTTGACGACATCACACTTTCGCACACGCTCGGCGTGTCGGTGCATGCCGTGGTCGGACGTAAGGGCATCGGTGTGGGGGATGTGCGTGATGCACTTCTGCACGGGGACTGGTCGGTTCCGAAGCCCATACTTAGTGCCAATGCCGACATCGAGCAGCGCTTTGCATGGTCGCGCTCGGTCTGTTCTTCCGTCCTCACCGAAGGCCGTGCTGATACCGTCAGCGTCCGCCTGGATGCCGTGCTTCTGCATCCGGTATGGGGTACACTTACGTTTCTGATCGTGATGGGACTGTTCTTCCAGTCGATCTTTACCTGGGCGCAGCCCCTTATGGACCTCATCGACGCGGGAGTGGGTACTCTGCAGGCACTTACCGAACAGTGGATCTCAAATCCACTGCTGGCCTCGTTCGTAACCAAGGGTATCATCGGCGGCGTCGGCTCGGTTGTGGTGTTCCTTCCGCAGATCCTGCTACTGAACCTTCTTGTGACGTTCCTCGAAGAGTGTGGCTACCTTGCTCGGGCGGCCTTCCTCGTCGACCGTGCCATGGGGCTGTTCGGTCTGCAGGGACGATCCTTCATCCCGCTGCTGGGCTCATTTGCCTGTGCCATCCCGGGCATCATGTCGGCCCGCATCATTCCATCCTACCGCGATCGTATGGCCACCATCATGGCTACGCCGCTGATGACGTGCTCGGCGCGACTGCCGGTGTATCTGCTGCTGATCGGTGCGATGATCCCGGCGACAACCGTCATGGGCGTCTTCTCGCTACAGGCAATCGTCATGGCCGGCCTGTATGCGGCAGGTGCGCTCAGTGGATTGCTCATAGCGCTCGTTCTGAAGCGGACGATGTTCCGTGGCGGCGTTGTGCCGTTTCTGATCGAGTTCCCGCCATACCGTCTGCCGTCGGCCAAGAGTCTGGGGGTCACAATGGTCAACCGCAGTAAGGATTTCCTGAAGACTGCTGGCACGGTCATCCTTGGCTTCAGTATTGCCCTTTGGATCCTCACGGAGCTGCCGCGTGCCGATGTGTCGGGTGCTGCATCTGCTGTTGAAGCTTCCCGTATCCAGATCGAGCAGTCGTATGCAGCCGATCTTGGCCGCACGATCCAGCCCGTGTTCGAGCCGTTGGGTTTTGACTGGCGTATCACGTTGGGGATCCTTAGCTCCTACGCCGCGCGTGAGACGTTTGTAGCGGCCATGGGGCAGATCTACGCCGCTGATGTACAGGAAAATGACACGCAGCTGCGCGATGTACTGAGCTCACGGTACTCGCTTCCCGTCGGACTATCCCTGCTTGCCTTTTATGTATTCGCTTTGCAGTGCATCAGTACCATGGCCATCATGAAGCGAGAGACTGGTTCGTGGAAGTGGCCTGCTATAGCCTTTGCCATGACGTTTTTACTGGCCTATGGCTCGGCGTGGATCGTCGGGATCCTCAGCCGATAGGGGGCTTGGTTACAGGAGCACGCCTCGCAGGAGCAGCGTGGCGATCGTAAAGTAAATGATGATGCCCGTCACGTCACTGAACGTGGCAACGAACGGAGCACTCGAGGCAGCGGGGTCAAACCCCAAACGTTTCATCAGAAGTGGAAGCATTGAGCCCGCAAGTGTGCCGGCGATGACGATGCCAACGAGGGAGATAGCGATCACGGTGGCCACCAGCGGCGTGCTTGCTGCATCGTAGGTGCCGTCCATAGATTGACCGATCATGATTCGAGCAAACCCGAGAATACCCAGAATCACGCCCAGGACGAAGCCCGCGGCCAACTCCCGTCGCATGATGCGCCACCAGTCAGAGAGGGTGATCTCCCCGAGTGCCAGGGCACGCACGATCAGCGTGGCGGCCTGGGATCCAGAGTTGCCTCCGGAGGAGATGATCAGGGGCAGAAACAAGGCTAGGATCACGGCACTGTCGATGGTCGATTCAAATGCCGACATGGCTGTTGCCGTCAGAAAGCCCCCTACAAAGAGCACAACCAGCCACGTAGCGCGCTTGCGGATAAGTTCGCCGAGGGGTACGTCTATGTAGGTGTCATCAAGAGCCTGAACGGCACCGAACTTCTGCATCTCTTCCGTGGCCTGTTCTTCGGCAATGTCAAGTACGTCGTCAAGCGTCACAATGCCGAGAAGCTTGTTGTCGATGTCCACCACGGGCAGTGCGAAACGGTCTGTCCTCTTGAAATCCGTCACGGCCGATTCTTGGTCGTCCGTTGCCAGAAGTGATTCAAACCGGTAGTCCATGATCTCGGCGATCTTCCGGTCAGGGGGCGAGAGCAGCACTTCGCGAATGTGAATGTCATCGAGTAGCGTGCCATGCTCGGTCACGTACACATAGTTCAGCGTCTCGGAGTCCTTGCCGTAGTTGCGGATGTGATCCAGCGCCTGCTGCACGGACCAGTGCTTCTTGACGATCACATAGTCCGGCGTCATCAGACGGCCAACGGAGTCTTCTGGCCAGTTCAGCAGTGCAAGAGCGACCGAGCGTTCTTCGACACTCAGGGAGTTGATGAGCTCCGAAACCACGTTGCCGGGCAGGTCCTCAAAGAGCTGCGTCCGGTCATCGGGTGACATTTCATTGAGCAGTGCGCCGACCTCTTCACGGGCCATGTCATGGACGAGCTCTTGCTGCGTGTCAAACTCACAGTAGGAAAACGTCTCTGCAGCGATGTGCTTGGGAAGTAGCCGGAAGACAACGACGCGACTTTCTTCTCGCAGACCAGCTACGAGGTCAGCCAGCTCTACCGGATCCCACTCTATGCACACCTCACGGATCGTCGCGAAGTCTCTCGCGGCAACCAGCTGCTCAATGTCGGGTGCAAGGAGTGTACCAACCATGCGGCAAGTTACGAGTGCCGCCCCTTACTCGTACCGCAGCGCCTCGATAGGGTCGAGATTTGCCGCCCGCCATGCCGGGTACATCCCAAAGGCGAGGCCAATAAGTGTGCAGATCACCACGCTGAAGATCACTGTTGAGGTGGGAAAGACGTAGGCAAGATTTGGCATTGTACCGCGCAGCAGAACGGTCACGCCCCACGAGGAAAGGATGCCGCCGACCATCCCCGCAGTACCACCGAGCTGACACAGCGTGATGCTCTCAATGAGAAACTGCCGAACGATCCATCGTTTGCGAGCGCCAAGTGCCTTACGCACACCGATCTCGCGCGTACGTTCTTTCACGCTCACCAGCATCATGTTCATGATACCAATACCGGCAGCGATAAGAGCCCCCAGTCCGCTGATCCAGGCTACCGCCAGGAGTGCAGTTGTAAATCCGGCAAACTGTCCGGTAAGTGCATCATTGGCATCGATCTCGAAGTTGTTATCCTCCCACGGTTTGACCCTGCGGAGTGCCCTCATGATGCCAGTCGCTTCATCCATTGTAGCATCTAACATACTCTTGCTGACCGCCTTTACAGAGATGTCGACACTGGCGTCCCACTCCCATGTGTAGTACTTGTTGAAGACGCTGATGGGAATCAAGACACGATTATCCTGACTCTGGCCCATCACGCCCCCTTTCTTTGTAAGCACTCCAATGACGGTGAACGTCTGATTCTTGATTGTGATCCGCTGGCCCACGGGGTCAATGCGCGGGAAGAGGGCTGTAACAACATCTTGGCCGATAATGGCAACCAGACGCGAGGTGTTCACTTCAGCTTCGGTCACTGGACGTCCCGAAGTAACGGAAACTGCATTGACTGTGAAGTACATATCGTCGATGCCAATGAGCGTTACATCGGGATTGGTAGACTCCTGACCAGCCTTGATTGTCTGCCCCGGGTTCTGATTGCTGATAGCTATCATGCCCGTGGTGACCATTCGATCGCGAAAATCCTTCGCCTGCATGTAGGTGATATTCTTCCGCCGACGCATCTTGGCCCAATTCGTACCGAAGTTAATAGTAGGCGTGCGCTGGATGAGTAACGAGTTTTCTCCCAGATCGGCAAGCTGTCCTGTGACAGCCCTGTTGAGAGTCTGCATGATTGACGTAGCCGCTATGATCGCGAACACGCCGATGCCGATACTAAGAAGAGTCAGACCTGAGCGCAGCTTCTGTGACCGTACGGCATCAACAGCAATGGCAACCGATTCAAGTGCATTCACTGCTCGTACCTCAGGGCTTCTACGGGATCGAGTCGAGATGCTTTGATCGCCGGCAGTAGTCCGGCAAGAAGGCCTACCAGTATGGATACTCCGATGGCAATCATTAGCAGATCCATTGGAATAAGGGGGCTGATGACCGATGCCCACTCCTGCTCAAGGACATCCACCGCAACGAACCGTGCTGAGCCGACGATAAGCTGAGCAATAGGGAAGGCAATGAGTGCACCGATGACGCACAGCAGCGACGACTCGATGAGGAACTGTGTCAAAATGGAGCTCCTGCGGGCACCAATGGCCTTGCGTACGCCGATCTCCTTGGTACGCTCGGTGACCGACACATACATGATGTTCATAATGCCGATCGACCCGACAATGAACGCCAAGAGCGTCAGCCCCATGCCAACGACCCAGATGCCGACGCGGATATTCTTTGCTTGCTCATCAAAAGCCTGCATTTCGTTGATTGAGAAGTCATTCGGTGCACCCGGCGCGACGTTGCGTATGGATCGCATGTGACCAATCGCCTCGGTGCGGACGACGTCTAGCATGTTCTCGCTACCAGTCTTCAGTCCGACAGAGACGCTCCTCTCGAACATTCCGATCGTACCGCGAAACGACTGAAGGGGAATGAACACCTGGTTGTCGATGAAGTCCATAAAAAGAAAGCCCCGTTTCTCGATGACTCCAATAATCCGATACGGAACAGATGAGATCTTCAGTGTCTTTCCGATTGGGTCATCGGAAGAGAACAGGCTCTTCGCCACGCCATAGCCAATCACCACAACATTCTCTCCCCGGAGTTCCTCGGCGGCCGTAAAGAATCTACCGGAGGTGAGCTCAGCAGCCGATGTGTTACCATAGTCGGTTGTCGTTCCGCTGACGCTACAGCGCAGACTCGTGTTGCCTCGAACGACCGAGCCACCCCACGTGCGAGCGATTGGTATCACATACTCAGCAGATTCCATGCGCTGCCCGAGGATCTCGGCCTGCTGGAGAGTAATGTCCTTTCGTGATTCCAGAGACCTCCAGTTCCCGCGTCCGGTCCAGTCCCATTTGTCGATGTAAAGCATGTCCTTACCGATGATCGAGATCGTCTGCTCCCAAACTGCATCAAGGCCACCAATGGTCCAGCCCATCACAACAACCAGCACCACCCCTACAACTACACCCGCGGTAGTCAGAATAGAGCGCAACAGGTTCATGCGCAGCGACTCGACGGCGATGCGGATCGATTCGGCGATCTCGGAGGACCTACGCATCGGGGTTCACCGTGTCGGATTCAATGCGACCGTCGCGCAGACGGATGATGCGCTTTGCGTGGCGAGCAATGTCTTCTTCGTGTGTAACAAGGATGACGGTATTGCCGGCCTCCCAGAGATTTCTGAACAGAGCCATAATATCCTGACCCGTTTTCGTATCAAGATTTCCGGTCGGTTCGTCAGCCAGGATTATGGAAGGGGCGGTCACGATCGCCCGTGCGATGGCTACGCGCTGGCGCTGGCCCCCTGAAAGCTCGTTCGGACGGTGCGTCATGCGGTCCGACAACTGCACACGTGCAAGAGCTTCTTCGGCACGCCGGCGGCGTTCATCCTTGCTGACTCCGCTGTAGACGAGAGGGAGTTCGACGTTCTGCAATGCTGTTGCGCGGGGAAGGAGGTTGAACGTCTGAAAGACGAAACCGATCTCGCGGTTGCGGATCTCGGCTAGATCATCATCGTTCATCTCGCGCACGTCATGACCACTGAACAGATACGTACCTGCAGTTGGCGTATCCAGGCAACCCAGCATGTTCATCAGCGTGGACTTCCCCGAACCGCTCGGTCCCATGATGGCAACGTATTCGTTTGTGCCGATGGTCAGCGAAACATCACGAAGAGCATAGACCTCCTCGTCACCCATTTCATAGCGCTTGACAAGGTTCGATATCTCGATGATGGGGCGACTCATTGCGCCTGCCTCATTTCACGGTAGCGCTCGCGCCGTGCTTCGGCATCTTCGATCGAGACCTTAGCTCCTGGCTTGAGGACCTTGCTGATGGCTTCGTAGGGTCCGCTCACAACACGCTCGCCAGGACGAATGCCACCAGTGATCTCAATGTAGCCTTCATCGCTGATGCCGGTGGTAACAGCCCTGGCCGTGACCTTGCTGCCATCGGTCAGCCAGACGATGCTCTGAGCACGCTTGGTCTTCGCTCCAGGCACCTTTCGGTCGGTCTTGCGTGGATCATCCTCCTCCTTAGCAGGCGCTTCAATGTCCTGCATGATCGTCACCGACTGAATTGGCACGGCTAGGACGTTGGGCTTTGTATCTGTCTCGATATCGACCGAGCATGACATCCCCGGACGCATGCGACGCTCGGGGTCGATGATGCGGATACGTACCTGGAAGTTGACAACCTCTTCTTGCGTGCCCTGACCTGAAACGATCGGTGAATGGGAGACCTCATAGACGATGCCACGCAGCTCAACATCGGGAAGGGCATCAACCTTGATGCGGGCCGTATCGCCAACGCTTATCTGGGCCACATCGTTTTCATCAACCTGTACCCACGCGTTCATCGTCGAGAGATCAGCAATGCGCATGATCTCAGTTCCCTGCATCTGCGCCGTACCGACAACCTTTTCGCCATTCTCCACGCCGAGATACGTCACAACGCCTGACATCGGCGCAGAGATCGTTGTCCGGTTGACGTTGACCTGTGTTTCACGCAATGCCCCCTTAGCGCGTTCATAGTCGGCCTGGGCCTGCGAAAGACGTCCTGCTGCCGACTGATATGCCGCACTGGCTCGGTCAAAATCTTCGCGAGAGGCGAACTGCTTCTTGTACAGCTCGGTGGCACGCTTCAGGTCGGCCTCCGAACGATCATACTCAGCCTTTGCCACTGTGATCGCCATCCGTGAGGCCTCGGCCGCGGCACGTGTCTGCTCCAGCATAGACTGCATCATGTCGGGGCGGATGCGCACGAGCTGCTGTCCCACGCGCACGGTATCACCGTCGCGCACGCCCAGATAAATGATCTCGCCGCTGGCCTCGGAGGATATCTTCACCATCACTTCAGGCTGGAGCTTGCCAATGGCACTGACGCTCTGCGTGATGGTTCGAGCGGCAACAGTCTCGACGCTCACCAGCGTTGGAGCTTCAGTGCGGTTGGATACCGTCCAGAGAATTGTGCCGACAACGGCAAGTAGGATGATCGACAGGACGATGAACAGACGTTTACGGGACTTCTTGGCCATGATTACTTTCCTTCGGACAGACCGGTTGCAAACTCAACGGCCGCAACGGCCGAGTGGTACGCATAGACCGACGTGACGCGATTGATCTGTGCAGTGATCAGTTGATTGTTGGAATTCTGGACTTCGATCAGTGTGGCGGCGCCGGCGGCAAATCGCTCGCGAGCGGCGCTGGCATTCGTTGTTGCGAAGGAGACCGCACGATTGGAGATCTCAAGACCACGCTCAGCCTGCTCAAGCTGACTGAAGGCATTGCGCAGATCGGCTCGGATCTGATTGCGGACCCGTTCGGCTTCGAGCTCGTTCTGTGTGTGACTGAGTTCTGCCTGCGCTACCCGTGCCTGCGTGACGAACCGGTCAAAGACCGGGATCTGTATGAAGAGTCCGGCAAAGACCTGACCTTGACGGTCAAAGTCAGCAATGGTGAAGTTGCGCCAGGTATAGCCGCTGGTGGCCGAAATGCTCGGATAGTATCCGGAACGGGCACCAACTATTGACTCGGCAGCGGCTTTTGAACGATCGATGGCAGACATCAGATCATTGCGGCGCAGCATGGCACGCTCTGCCTGCTCAGACTCTGATCCTATTTTGTTGCGAAAGGTCGAGACATCAGACTGAGAGACATCTTGGCTTACCGAACGCTCGTCGATATCGATCTCCTGCATGGCGTCGATGTTCATGGACTGCAGCAACTGGGCACGTCCGGCAACGACGTCATTTTCCGCCTGGACAAGCGAAACGTCGATGTTCGCGAGCTCAGCTTCCTGTGACGATACATCCTGCGAACGCCCCGCTCCGGCCTGGAACAGAGCCTTGACGCGATCCAGCGTCGCTGCCGCCAGCGCCCGGCTCTCGCGCCGTGCATTGAGGATCTGCTGACGTCGCAACAGCTCGATGTACTGCCGTGTGATAGTAAAGCGTGTCAGCACGCGGTTGAAAGCGATGTCCTCGGAAGCTGCACTCATATTCAGTTTTGCTGCGTCAAAGTCTGCCTCGCGCTGAAAACCATTGAATAGCGTCAGGTTGAGCTGGCTGTTCAGTCCGTAGGTGTTGGGAAGGGGCTGACCTACGATTGGTACGCCGTTGACGATCGAGAACTGCGTCCGAAGGTTCGTCAGCTGGCGGTTGTAATTAGCATTGACGTCGAGCGACGGCAGATAGGCTCCAAAGGCTGCCGTTAACCGTGAAGATGCCTCGCTGGCGGCTGCTTGTGACCGGCGCACGTCAATGCTCCTGTCAAGACCAATGGCGATACATTCTTCAAGTGTCAGTCGCCGGCCAGTGATCCGCTCCTGGGCCATGCTCATCGGTGCGCTGAAGAGCGCAACGACGATGACCCCAACCATCAGTACCGTTCGAATCATCCCACGTTCCATGTGAAGTGAGTGTAAATGCATGTTCCGCGTCCCGGCATGTCTGACAGCATAAAGCATCGTAAGGTTTCGCTCAGAACCGTTACCGACGCTTGCGAGACTTCGGTTTTGTCGCTGGAGTTGGACGCTTAAACACCGCCTGGTCAGGATTTCTCCAGCGACGGACAGGGTCGGACGAGCGTATCTCCATCAAGCTGAACGTGGAAACAACAAGATGTTTGCCGGCAGTGTTCCTTTGCTCTCCAGATTGCATGCGGAATCGTACCTCCTGCCAGATACTGGACGAGAGCGGAACGCCAAGGCCACTGTCCATCACCAGACGTCCATATTCGGCGATCGAACCGATCGTGGTGACGCTGACCGACGTGTCAGGAACGTCAACGCCGGCAAAGCCGGTAAGCGTGTATTGCAACCAGGCAGCCGGTCTGCCGAGTGTATCGAGGAGATCTCCCACGCGCCAGAGAACTCGTTGTCGCACCTCGGGCGCGGGTACCCCGTTCTCCGGAACGAGCAACGTGTCTGAGGACATCCAACTCTGGTTCTGGCGGCGGCATGAAGAGTCGATGATCGGAAGCCGCAGTGCCTGGAACATTCCTCCCGGGCTTGCCAGTGCACGCGAAGAGTCATCAATGGCGGCATGTAATCGGTGTCCCAGGCTATCGATGTGTAGGCGCATGGTCCGCTGCATCCACGGGTGGCTTGCACGTGATGAGCTATCTGTGCCACTGCGCTGACGTTCGGTGTAATAGAGGATCTTCATCGAGAGCCAGTAGGTTTCATCGCGTACCGAATCGCAGACGATGCGAAGACCTTCAGTGCGTTCCTTTTCGATTGGATCATAGCCCGGCACAACGATACTGTCACGTGATTCGATTCGCACATACAACGTATCGGAAGGGGCGAAGCGGTACCGGTAACAGATCGTGTCCTTACCGAGGATGATAGGCTTGCCGCCAGGACGGATCTGCATCTGCGCCTGGAGTGCAACAGATGCGCTGACGATCATCAGTGACAGAGCCAGCAGGGTACGCGGTATCATGGCCGTTTCGGACGTTGGGAGATGACCACGCGCATTCGCGCATTGCTTGGCACAGCCAGTTCATCGCCTGCGCCGGCAGCCCGCAGCGTCATGGAATTGTCGAGCAGCACCTCACTACGCAAAGGAAGCCCCGTGCGCGAATCCACCATTGCGCGCGTGCGCATGGAGCCCCCCCCGGAGACATCTACGTCCATTCCGGCAACGGAGATGCCGCCGTGGATCTTCATGGAGGAGGAAGCCCCTTCGATCACCCAGCAGCGCACGCCCATGGAATCGACGATCGAAGTGAAGGTCTCCTCAAGTTCGATCGACGTAATGATACTGCCGTTACCCTGCGGCGCGGGCATGGTGTCCACCATCTCCGAGACCCAGCGATCACCCGGCCGCACACGCTCCTTAGGAAACTGCATGACAATCCGGTCGAAGACCCTCATGCCATTAAGAACGGCAAGTTGGTCTTCGCTCGAGCTGTTCTCGATAGACATAACCTTTCCTGTAGGGTCACAGGTAACGGTCACGGCAAGCCCCTTCCCGTCATTTGTCCGCAGTACGGAATCCATCAGCGGAATGCGCTCGTCCATGCGCGTGCGCGTACGAACACCTCCGTTTTCTGAGATAAACCGCAGGGTGCTGCGTCCCAGTGTGACGTCCGTAACAGAGATCGATAGATTCAGGTCGGTCGTCATCGCATTGGTTGAGATGCCACCGTCTGTCTCTACGTCTTGTTCCAGCGTGGAGCTGATCGCGTATCGGAATGTGGAGTTTGGCTTGAGCGAAAGTCTCATCAGTACGTCATCATCGTGACCCGTGGCCTGAAGCGCAAGCAAGGGGCCGGCACACACGAGGACAATGATGGTGGGGACGATGACGTGCATGAGCACTTACTCTAACGATGCTGCTTCGCGTTTCTTGGCTCGTTGACGCATGGTGGTGTCAAGAATTTTCTTCCGCAGTCGCACTGACACCGGAGTGCATTCGAGCAATTCGTCGTCTTCCAGAAACTCTATGCATTGCTCAAGGGAAAGCTGCCGTGGTGCTTCCAAACGCACGAGCCCATCGGAGCCGCTCGAGCGCATGTTGGTCAGGTGCTTCATACGGCAGGCATTCACGCTAAGGTCCTCTTCGCGGGCATTCTCACCGATGATCATACCTTCATAGACAGGCTGGCCGGGCTCGATGAACAGCACGCCACGCTCCTGCACCATTTCGAGGGCATAGGCGGTGGACTGACCCGTTTCCATGGAGACAAGAGCCCCACGAAGACGTCCGGCAATGGCCCCCTTGTAGGGCTGATACGAGTCGAACGTATGGTGAATGATTCCCTGGCCGCGCGTCGACGTCAGAAACTCCGTGCGGAAGCCGATCAAGCCCCGTGCTGGAACCAGAAACTCGCAGCGCACGCTATCGTTGCTCGGTGTCATGGCCGTCATTTCGCCCTTACGCCGACCAAGGCTTTCAATGACAGTACCGACGTGATCCTGCGGAACGTCAACGGTAACATGCTCTATTGGCTCTAGCATCTTGCCGTCAGCATCGCGGCGGAAGAGCACCTCCGGACGTGAGGCAGCAAACTCGTAGCCCTCTCTGCGCATGGTCTCAATGAGGATTGCCAGCTGCAGCTCACCCCGTCCGGATACCTTGAAGACGTCTGGCGAATCGGTGTCTTCAACGCGCAAGGACACGTTGTTGCGCAGTTCGCGGTAGAGGCGCTCGCGGATCTTTGGCGTGGTGACGAACTTACCCTCGCGACCCGCAAGGGGCGAGGTGTTGACCATAAAGTACATCGCGATCGTCGGCTCTTCGATGTTCACATACGAGAGCGGCTCCGTGCGGGAGCTGTGGGCGATCGTCTCACCGATATAGACATTTTCAAAGCCCGAGAGCGCGATAATCTCACCGGCAGATGCCGTCTGCATTTCGTTGCGGGCAATACCCTCGTGAACGTACATCTTGGTGATGCGTGATGACTCACGTGTGCCGTCTGGCTTGATGAGATTTACATTGTCACCGACGCTCACGGATCCTTCGATCACGCGGCCGATGGCGATACGCCCGACATAATCTGACCAGTCGAGGGCCGAGATCACCATGGCGAACGGAGTTTCGGCGTCAACAGTCGGCGGTGGGATGTGCTTGATAACTGCATCGAAGAGTGCCTCCAAAGAGTCAGCCTCTTCCTCCAGGGTGTTCTTGGCAATACCCAGCTTTCCGATCGCATAGATGATCGGGAAGTCGAGCTGCTCATAGGATGCGCCGAGGTTGATGAAGAGCTCCATTACCTCATCGAGAACCTCCTGCGGACGGGCATCACCACGGTCGATCTTGTTGATCACTACGATCGGCTTGATACCCATGTCGAGTGCCTTGCGCAGCACGAAGCGCGTCTGGGGAAGGGGGCCTTCGGCCGCATCAACAAGGAGTAGGACGCCGTCGACCATCGACAGGACGCGCTCGACCTCGCCACCGAAGTCCGAGTGGCCCGGCGTATCGACGATGTTGATCTTTACGTCCTTCCAGCGAACGGCGGCGTTCTTGGCCATGATCGTGATGCCACGCTCGCGCTCAAGATCATTGGAGTCCATCACCCGGTCGGCAACGACCTGGTTGTCACGGAACATCCCGCTTTGCCGCAGCATATGGTCAACCAGGGTCGTCTTGCCGTGGTCAACGTGGGCAATGATGGCGATGTTTCGGAAATCGGTGCGTTGCTGAAGGGCCATGAAGTGGTTTCTTGGATTTTGGATAGCTACAAAGCTACGCAGGTTTGAGGTTTTGGGTTTTGGGTTTTGGGGTGGGGTGTTCGAATAACGAGTGACAAATGACAAATGACAAATGACAAATGACAAATGACAAATGACAAATGACAA
>CAYMTW010000023.1:15812-19529 GCA_964393485.1 uncultured Melioribacter sp.
AATGACAAATGACAAATGACAAATGACAAATGACAAATGACAAATGACAAATGACAAATGACCCCCAGAACCCAAAACCCAAAACCCAGAACCCAAAACCCAAAACCCAAAACCTAGAAATAATTGGACTCATCTCTCCACCGAACGATCTTCCATGGTTCGGAGGTATTCGGGCGTTCGACGAGGAGGTTCACGCGACCCTGCGCACGGAGGATGTCGGCGGGGTTGAACGTGATCGTCAGGTTAAAGCCGCGCGAGATGTTCTGGGTTAGGCTGTCGCCGTCAGCAACGATAACGTTATTCCAGACAAGGTCGAGCTGTTGTGCCGCATTGAAGAGGCCGTTGGTGGCCAGCATGTCTTCATCACGACCCCAGGTGACGTCGATGCCCTGGTCGTAGTTACGATATACGAACGTGAAGTTGCGAGCGAGCAGGCGACCGTAGGTCAGCGTGTCGCGAAAGAGGTAGGCATAGCGGAAGTTCTGAAACAGACCTTCGATGGTGCGTTGGTCGCCAAGTACATTTTCGCCCCCTGTCTCATCAAGTGAGGGGGCGAAGGGATTAACACAGGACGTGCCGAGGGCGATGATCGCCGTCATCACCACCGCCACCAGGGCAGCACGCCAGGTGGATGTGCGATGCCGCTTCATAGGGTGTCCCGGCGTGGATCGTCGCCTTAGAACAGGCGAAGCCCGAGGAACATGGCGATGCTGGTGAAGAAGGCAATTCCACCGGCCCATCCGAGGATGGCTGCACCGGCCGGACGGCGGATGCTGGTGCCAAGAGCACCAAAGAGCATGCCCATGGCTCCGGTCAGGATGCCACCGACAACGTCGTGCCAGCCCATACTGCGCTGAAGTGCAACGCACGTAAAGATGACGAGAACTCCAACGGCGATCCCAATGATCCGCGTTGAGAGATTGTCATCAGCGTGGTCTGGTTCGTGAACGTGATCGTGTCCGTGTGATGCATCATGTGACATGGCAGAGCTCCGAAAGAAAACGTCGTAAGCAGTTATGGGGCGAAGATAACGAGCGTGCAGTGATTTCTTGAGGGTCATGCCGAAGTCGTCCCCTGATTCCGGTCATGAAGTTCGAAGCGCATAACCGAGAGTTTCGAGGAGTTGATTTCACATACCTTCCTGGAGCTCACTATGCGACGTCTTGCCATTGCGCTCGGCTGTCTTCTGGTCTTTGCCGCAACAGCGCCGGCACAGATCAGCATCCCTCGGATGTTCACGTATCAGGGGGTCCTTACGGCACCGAATGGTGATGCCGTGGCCAATGGACCCTATGAGCTGACGATCCGACTCTACACTGAACCAACCGGTGGAACGGCGCTGTGGGAGGAGACGCACACGACCACCACAGTCAATGGCGTCTTCGACGTGGTGATGGGGCGCACGGTCCCACTTACGCTGACCTTTGACCGGCAGTACTGGCTGGCCGTAGAGATCGCCCAAGAGGGTGAGATGATCCCTCGCACACGCCTGACGGCGGTGCCCTACGCATTATTTGCTGAACGATCCCGTGTTGCTGACAGTCTGACGGCAACGGCCACGGGTGTGGTACGAAGTGTCAACGGCGTTGACGGCGACCTCATCCTTGAGGGCGATGGTGCCACGACGATCATCCAAACTGGACAGAAGTTCACGATCAGCACGCCCAAAGCGGTGCAGCGCATTACATCCCTTGACGGGTCGATCCTTGTGCGTCTGACCAATGAAAGCGACATCGATCTGGCCATCAAGGCCGTTGACCCATCGACGATCCTGCGTGCAGGTGCTCAGCCGGGAGAAGCGCTCGTCTGGGACGGCGTTACGTCAGCTTGGAAGCCCAAGCTCATCACGGGTGACATCACCGATGTGATGCGACGTGGTGACGCTGCCGGAGGTGACCTCACGGGAACCTATCCCAATCCGCTGATTCGCGAAGGGGCCGTGACCACGGAGAAGATCGCACTGGGTGCGGTCACCACTTCGCGCATTGCAGACGGTGCCGTTACATCGCTGAAGATCCAGGACGGGGCGATCACAACTCCGAAGATCCAGGATGGGGCGGTCACGAATCAGAAGCTTGCAGACAACTCGGTCACGTCCGATAAAATGTCTCCGATGCCTCTTACGCCTGGTGTTTATGGATCTGGCTCATCCGTACCGATTCTGAGCGTTGATCGCGCCGGACGTATCACCTCGATCCAAACGGTACCGATCGACAACAGCCAGCCGTTCGGTCCGGCAGGGGGCGACCTCGTTGGCCTATACCCCAATCCAGAGCTCCGAATGACGGGCGTCGTGCCCGGCACCTATGGCAATGGATCAACGATCCCGCAGCTGACGATTGATGCCAAGGGGCGCATATCTTTTGCGCAAAACCGTCAGATCCGCCCCAACACCTTGGTCGAATCCGACATTCAGCTGACAGGTCCGATCGACAGCCTGAACCTTCAGATCAAGCCCTCGACGGTCGGCACCGATGAACTCCAGGACGTGCCGGGCCTGCCCCTTGTTGCTCAGGGTAATGCCATCACGTCAGCAGTGATCACGGTCGATCGTGATGGCCGTGTGCGCGAACTCTCATCGATCCCCATCCTTGCCATGCGTCCGGGTGACCCGGCAGGGGGCGACCTGACGGGTAACTATCCCAATCCAAGGATCAACTTCAATGTTGTCGGCGGCGATATCATCACGGCGATCAACCTCGAAGATTCGCTGCTGATCGATGGCTCACGAATCGAACCGCCGATCACCATTCCGGCATCGGATATCCAGGCATCGGGACGTCTCGACTCGCTGAATCTGCAGATCAAGACTGGCACCGTGAACGGTAATGAACTTGCCAACCTGTTCGTGACCCCCCTCGGTCCGATCGGCGGAACGACGCAGATCCCGGTGATCAGCGTCGATGTGGATGGCCGCGTTACCTACCTGACTGGGGTGACACTGAATGCCATCAAAGTCGGTGATCCAGCAGGGGGCGACCTCACGGGTACCTATCCGAATCCAACGCTTAACGTTTCGACCTCCGGCAATACGATCATCAATGCAATCAATAACTCGTCAACAACCACGGTGATCGACGCATCGAAGATCGAGCTCCCGGGAACCGTTGCCGCATCGGATCTCTCGGTGACGGGCCCGCTGGATTCGATGAATCTTCAGATACGGGCCAGTACCGTTAATGGTAACGAGCTCTATGACATCCTTCCAGCACCGATCGGCCCCCTTGGATCGTCCACGACAACCCCTGTTGTGACAGTTGACCGCGATGGACGCGTCGTAGCAATGACCTCTGCCACCATCTCCGGTACCACGCCCGGAGGCACGGCAGGGGGCGATCTGACGGGAACCTACCCCAATCCGCAACTTGCAGCAACCGGCGTTGCTGCCGGAACGTACGGGTCATCAAGCATGGTACCGCAGATACAGGTTGATGCCAAAGGGCGCATCCTTACGGCGACCAATGTAGCCATTCAGCCTCTTACCAACGGCAGCTCGGACCTTACGGTGTCAGGGAACATCAATACCATGAACCTGCAGATCAAGACCAATGCCGTCGGTAGCGATGAGCTTGCACCTACGTCGGTTGCGGCAGGTTCGTATGGAACGGCAACGCAAGTACCACAGTTTACGGTTGATGCTGATGGCCGATTGACCGCCGCACAGAACGTCACCATCTCCGGTACCACACCGGGAGGCCCTGCAGGGGGCGATCTGAC
>CAYMTW010000023.1:19629-31898 GCA_964393485.1 uncultured Melioribacter sp.
CCATGAATATCCAGCTGGGCTCGGCAGTGGTCGGTGCTCCGGAGCTTGCCTCCACGGCTGTCAGCGCCGGCACGTACGGCTCGGCAACCCAGGTCGGACAGTTCACGGTCGATGCCGATGGACGTCTAACGTCGGCACAGAACATCACCATTGCCGGTACGTCACCGGGTGGTGCCGCCGGTGGTGACCTCACCGGCACGTATCCGAACCCGTCGCTCATTGCCACGGGTGTAGTAGCCGACCAGTACGGAACGACCTCGGCAGTTCCGCAGATCACGGTCGATGCCAAGGGGCGAGTGCTATCGGCCTCGAACCTGACGATCGTGCCCGTCACAAGTGGAGGTTCAGATGTTGCCGTCACAGGTAACATCAATGCCATGAACCTGCAGATCGGTGCCAACACGGTGGGCTCGAATGAGATCTCCGCTTCAGGTGTGACGCTGGGCACGTATGGTACGGCAACACAGATACCACAGCTGACGGTGGATGCTGACGGTCGACTGACGAATGTCACCAACATTACGATCTCTGGAACCAGCCCAGGGGGCGCTGCCGGCGGCGACCTGACAGGAACCTATCCGAATCCGATCCTCACGACCACTGGTGTCAGTGCCGGCACGTATGGAACAACAAGTGCAGTGCCACAGTTCAGCGTCGATGCGAAGGGACGCCTGAGCTCGGCCTCTAACGTGACCATCGTGCCGGTAACTGCCGCCGGAACGGATGTGACCGTGACCGGTAACATCAATACGATGAACCTGCAGCTGGGCACCGATGTGGTCGGATCAACAGAGCTTGCGCCGACAGCCGTTGCCGCCGGCAGCTACGGCACGGCCACGCAGGTGGCACAGTTTACCGTGGATGCCGATGGACGCATCACCAATGCGGCCAACGTGGCGATCTCCGGAATCGCACCGGCGGGTCCGGCAGGGGGCGACCTGACTGGCAGCTATCCGAATCCAATCCTGGCCACCACCGGCGTCAGTGCCGGCACGTACGGAACCACGAGCGCCGTGCCGCAGATCAGCGTCGATGCGAAGGGACGCCTGACCTCGGCCACGAACGTGACCATCGTGCCGGCAGCTGCCGCCGGAACAGATGTAACCGTCACAGGCAACGTCAACACCATGAACCTGCAGCTCGGCTCAGATGTGGTTGGCCCAACAGAGCTGGCGCCAACGGCCGTCTCAGCGGGAGTGTATGGCTCATCCACGCAGGTCCCGCAAATGACGGTGGACGCCGACGGACGTCTTACGAATGTCACTAACGTTACGATCTCAGGCACGAGTCCGGGCGGTGCAGCAGGGGGTGACCTTACCGGCACCTACCCCAATCCTACATTGGTGCCGACCACTGTCACGGCAGGTACCTACGGAAGCACGTTTGAGGTCGGACAGTTCACGGTCGATGCCAAAGGCCGTCTGACGAATGCGTCCAACGTTGCAATCGTTCCTTCTACCGCAGCAGGTACTGATGTGACCGTAAGCGGCAACGTCAACGCGATGAACCTCCAGCTGGGTACAAGCGTCGTCGGCCCGACCGAGCTGGCCTCAACCGCCGTTGCGCCGGGCAGCTACGGCACAGCCACGCAGGTAGCGCAGTTCACCGTGGATGCCGACGGACGCATCACCACAGCCACAAACGTGACGATCTCCGGCATCGCCCCTTCGGGTGCGGCAGGGGGCGACCTCACAGGTACCTATCCGAACCCAACCTTGGCCACCACCGGCGTCAGTGCCGGCACGTACGGAACCACGAGCGCCGTGCCGCAGATCAGCGTCGATGCGAAGGGACGCCTGACCTCGGCCACGAACGTGACCATCGTGCCGGCAGCTGCCGCCGGAACAGATGTAACCGTCACAGGCAACGTCAACACCATGAACCTGCAGCTGGGCACAGACGTCGTCGGTAGCGGCGAACTGGCATCAACAGCCGTAACGAGCGGTACCTATGGCACAACCACGCAGGTGCCGCAGTTCACGGTCGACCCTGACGGACGCATCACGAATGTCACCAATGTGACGATCTCCGGTGTGGCCCCATCTGGCGCGGCAGGGGGCGACCTCACAGGTACCTATCCGAACCCAACCCTGATCACCACCGGCGTCAGTGCCGGCACGTACGGAACCACGAGCGCCGTGCCGCAGATCAGCGTCGATGCGAAGGGACGCCTGACCTCGGCCACGAACGTGACCATCGTGCCGGCAGCTGCCGCCGGAACAGATGTAACCGTCACAGGCAACGTCAACACCATGAACCTGCAGCTGGGCACAGACGTCGTCGGTAGCGGCGAACTGGCATCAACAGCCGTAACGAGCGGTACCTATGGCACAACCACGCAGGTGCCACAGATCACTGTCGATGCTGACGGTCGTATCACCAATGCGACCAACCTCACGATCGCAGGTACATCACCGGGCGGAGCTGCCGGGGGGGATCTTTCGGGAACGTATCCGAATCCAACGGTAAACCGCATTCAGGGTCGCACGGTATCGACGATTGCACCAGCCTCCGGAAATGTCCTCACGTGGAGCAGCACGACGAGTTCGTGGGAACCCGCCGCACCATCTTCCTCGGGCACTCCAACGGGTGCGGCAGGGGGCGACCTCAAGGGCACCTATCCAAACCCTACCGTGCAGAAGATTCAGAACAAGTTGATCGATTCGTCCATGACGCTGGCTAATCAGGACGTGCTGACCTGGAATGACACTACGCAAAAGTGGACCAATACCAAGAAGGGAGAACTCCCCACGGGTGTGTATCTGCGCGAGGGGGCGGTGATCGATGTCGGAGTAAATCAGAACGCCGCCAATGAACTCAACGACCTCATCATTCCCGATGCCGGTCTGATCCGATTCATCAACGCCACGGCTCAGACAGATGTCACGGGAATTGCCGGTGGCTCAGACGGTCGACTTCTGATCATCTTCAACGGTTCGGGGAAACAGCTCAAGTTCTTCAGTAACGATACGCGATCGCTCGCGGCAAACCGGCTGGAGCTTTTCATCGCCAGCCGCACGCTCAACACCAACGGTCTGATCATGTTCGTGTACATCTCGTCGCTGCAGAAGTGGGTCGAGATCACACATAACAACTGATCGGGAGAAGCAATCATGAACAATCGCATTGCTCTTTCGACCCTGCTGGTGATGGGCCTCTTCATCACAGGGCACCCACACATTGTTCTCCAGGCACGAGTGCAGGAGTCCGTTGCCAAAAGTCTTGTCAGCAATGGTGGCGGCGCGGCTGCATCGACTTCGCATCTGATGAACGGCTCACTCGGTCAGCCGATCATCGGCATCGTGCAGCGTCATCCGAAGCACCTTGAGCAGGGATTCTGGTATGCGGCCAACCGCACCCATGATGCCAACGGATGGCACACCACGGTCTCGATGCCTGATATCACGGGACGAAATGGTCAGACGATCACTGTGCCGATCTCAATGGTTTCGACGCAGAAGATGGTCGTCGGCGGCCTTCGTAACTGGACGGCGCGTATCCGCTTTAACAAGTCCATGCTTGAGCCCCGTGGCGTGACGAATCTCGAAGAGGCCGACAACTATTACATCGTGACGCTCTCAGGAGCGGCTACCGATACGATCCAGCAACTAGCCTCATTTGATGCCTTCGTGCGGTTGGGAAATGATACATCAACGGTCCTTGAGTTCGAGTCATTTCAATGGCTTGAAGAATCACGCATGCGCATCTATGCCGAGAGCGGATCCTTCACCGATCTAAGCATCTGTAAGGCTGGTGGACCGCGTTTGACGGCAGTAGCCGGTCATCCGATCTTGCGGGTAACTCCGCAGCCGGTGGCCGACAAGGGAGAACTTCTCTGTCTGTTTGCACAGGATGAAGTGATCCGTGTTCTGATCTACGACGGCGCTGGCACGCCCGTGCGCGAGATTTACTCGGGACCGGTTGCAGCCGGAGAACTTCATCTTCCCTTCACTACGATGGACCTAGCCGCAGGTGCCTACGTAATGTCGGTTCGAACGGAACGACATTCCGCATCTGAGCAATTCATCATCATGCGCTAGGAGAGCCCCATGACAACGCCATCATCACAATCAAAACCAACACGACGAATTGCCGATCATGTGCGGCGATGTCTTGCGGGTCTTGTCGGAGCGGCAGCTCTCCTGACCGTTGTGCAAGCACAGACACGTCCGACGCTCATGTATGAGAAGATCCGTCTGGGCATCGCCGCATCTTTTGATCAGAGATACCTACAGGCTGACTTTCAGTCGCTGCCTCAGGTTGAAAACTGCTGCCTGGGATTCGGAAATGCCCAGAAGTCTGGATTCTCCATCGATGGGATCGCTGAGTTACCTCTCACCATGGGTGTGACGCCGTATCTACGACTGATGTACACCCAGTTAGGGGGCGACTTCCGCAGCGATGAATCGCTTTGGGCCTACAACGGTGAGCTGGCATCACGTCAGGTTACCTTTCGACACGACATCTCGGCAACCGTACACGCCGTGTTTATCGAGCCGGGCGCAAGCTTTGCCATCCAGGGCTTCGACATCGGGCTTGGCATCCAATGCGGGTACATTACCGGAACGTCCTTTACGCAGAAGGAGACGATCGCCTCACCATCGTCGATCACCTATCGCGATGGGTCACGCGAGCGAAATGTTCAGGAGGGATTTCTCTCCGACGTCCGCAACATCCAGTTCGGCGTCAACCTTGGTATCAGCTATGACTTCGAGCTACCCAACATGCCCGAATGGACCATTGCACCAGAGCTGCAGTACACCTATGCCATCACGAACATCCTCTACAACCGCGACTGGAAGACGAACGTCCTAAGGATGGGGCTAGCTGTGAAGTATGCTCTCGATCTTCCACCCACATATCCCGACAGGTATGGAAACTGAGCGGCTCAGAGCGCAGCCGTTCGGCGCGCACGGGTCAGTTTGATAGCTGACCCTTTAGGAGCGACCAGGTCGATTCGACGGTATCACCTGGTCGCTTCGCGTCGCGCCAGCGGGCAATGCTCCAGAGTCCGCTCTTCTCCGGCAGAATGGTCAGGGCCATCGTACCCGTAAGCAACGAGGGCAGAGTGCTGATGTTGAGCTGAACACGTAGCTCATAATCGCTCACCCATACCAGCGAGTCTGGCGAAGAAAATGCAACCTGATTGTTGGTGAACTGCAGATTCGGACGCTGGTCAAGGGGCAGGCGGCTGGTCATGCTGAGAAAGGCCTGACGTTCTTTGTCGGCCGACCATGATGCGAAGACCGCCTGGTAACGGGCGCCCACCTCGGCCGACGGTTCGAGAACAAAGTCCGCACTGCTGCGTGTAGGGTCGGCCAGACATAGCATGTAGTTCTGGGTGTTCTTTTCGATCACGGCATTGCGAAGATTGTCTATAACGATCAGCGGACTCGTCGGCGGCTCGTAGGTTCCACGATCACCGGAGGGATCCTCAGGTGTGCGCGTTGCACAGCCCCCTGCAACGAGCAGCGCTATCAAGAGTACCGACAAAGCAGAGCGAAGGTCGTTGCTGGGATTCATGATCGACCATCCGCTCACAATGGCCTCTCTGCGACAATGATCACCCTCTCGGAGTGGGACTCATCGAATGGGGCTCCTTCATACGAACCAAATTCCTGAACGATAGTGAGTCCTGCCTGCTGCATCATCGCACAAAGTTCATCCGGTCTGTAGATCCAGACACGTTCCTCGAAGGAATGCTCGGCCTGACACGGGACGTTGATCGTGATGCGCTTGCGCACGTATGGCTCATCGATCCATCTATCCTGGATGACAGTGGTCTCACCGATCATCGACATTGATTCCGCGACCAGCGTCTTCCTCAGAACGGTCGCATTGAAAAAGTCCATCACAAGACGTCCGCCCGGCATCAGATGATCATGTATGGTCGAGAACACCCGGCAGTGCTCGCTATGGTCTTCAAAGTATCCGAAACTTGTGAATAGGTTGGCGATCAGGGCGTAGGCATGCAACGGGTAAGGACCGCGGATATCACCCACGACATAGGTCGCATCGGGATGTGCGTTGTACTCCGTGGCGTACTCAATCAGCCGTCGAGAGTAATCCAATCCGGTTACTCTGTAGCCCCGTTCAGCCAGTGCAATGGTATGACGTCCAAAGCCGCAGCACAGGTCCAGGATCTCGGCCCCGTGGGGGATGTGCATGGTATGGTCGATCAGCTGCACCACTTGGCGCGCTTCGTCGTTACCGCGATGACGATACAGCTGCATGTACCATGGCGACTCGAACCATGAGGCATACCACGACGGCGTTTCGGTAGTCGGCGTGGTGCTCACAGTGGTGTTCGTCCCTGGAAGGCCCGCGCCAGCGTGGCATCATCGGCAAACTCCAGGTCGGAACCCATCGGCACGCCACGCGCGATACGTGTGATGCGCACGCCGAGCGGAGAGGCCATTTTGGCAATGTACTGTGTCGTGACTTCGCCTTCGACGTTGGGGTTGAGAGCCAGGATGACCTCTTCAACTTCCGAGGTCAGGCGAGCAATGAGCTCCTTCATGCGCAGGTCCTCGGGGCCGATGCCATCAAGTGGACTCAGCGCACCGTGCAGAACATGATACCGTCCTCGGTAGTCGCCCGTACGCTCAATGGCCATCACGTCCGAGGGCTGTTCGACAACACAGATCAGCGATGCCGTGCGCTTTTCGGAAGAGCAGATCCCGCAGACATCCGCATCAGTGAACGTGTGGCATAGAGCGCATTCTCTGACGCGGGCGCGCATCTCGACCAGTGCCGTAGCAAACTGCTCAACCTCGTGCGGGGTCTGCCGTAGCAGATGAAAGGCCAGACGCCTGGCTGTTTTCTTTCCAATGGTGGGCAACGAGGCGAACAGTTCAACCACGCGTTCGATCGATTCTGACGGAAGCATGGCGCAAAAATACCACTGCCCAGCCCCCTGACTGCTGTATTTTCGTCAAACAAAACGGTTGATGGTTCGTTCCTCGACCGCACGTAATGCCGAATCATGCAAGGGACTTTCCATGGGTATCTTTTCACGTATTGCCGACCTTTTCCGCGCCGGGGCCAATGATGCACTCGATCGTGCCGAGGATCCGGAGAAAATGCTCAAGCAGGCAGTGCTGGACATGGAAGAATCCGTGAACCAGACCACGCTGGCAGTGGCCAATGCCATTGCCAACGAGCGCAGTCTTGAAAAGCGGATCACCTCACAGAAAGCCGAGAGTGCAAGCTGGCAGGAGAAGGCCATGCAGGCCCTTAATGCAGGACGTGAAGATCTGGCACGAGCGGCACTGGAGAAGAAAGCCATTGCCGATAAGAACGTTGCCGAGCTAATGCCGACCCACGAGCAGGCGCGGGTTACTACGTCCAAGATCCGCGAGCAGCTCGATGGTATCAAGCGCAAGCTTGATGAAGCGCGATCCCGTCAGAGCACGCTCGTTGCGCGCTCGCAAGCAGCCAAGGCCCAGGCCCAGATCGCCAAGTCGGCCGCTGGGATCGGAACGGATGCGTTTAGCAAGTTCGATAAGTACGAAGCCAAGATCGAGAAACTCGAAGCCGAGGCATCGGCATTTGAACAGCTGGCCGGCGAGAACACCCAGTTGGATGAGGAGTTTCGCAAGCTCTCATCAACCGGCAAGGTCGATCAGGACCTGCTCGAGCTGAAGCGTCAGATGGGACTTCTGGAGCCGCCGAAGGAGTCCTGATCAGCGAACGCGGATTCGGATGTTCCGGTTCAGAAATCGTCCCTGAGGAGTAGCGTCACTGAACGGTGAGGCCTGTGAAGACGTCTCAAACGTGAAGGTCTTGGTCGTGATGGTTCGCATGTAGGCCTCGGTGTTGGCTGCCCGGCTGCCCGAGAGCTGACGGTTTCGCTCCTGTGAGCCGAGGATGTCGGCACTTCCTTCAATGACGATGGTTGCCCCTTCCGGGAGCTGTTCAGCAAGCTGTCGCAGGAGCGTCTTGACGTCGTCGAGTAGCTCGGCACTATTGTAGTCAAACCGGAGCACGGCCTCGAAGCCTTCGGTGCTCAAAGCGATACGCCGACGCGTCAGCTTTTCTGCCGGGATCATCAGCTTGGTTTCAGCATACTGTCCGCCGGCGCTCGATGATGTTGGAACGCTGGCAGGGGGCTGCCCAGAATTATCGAGACGGATAGTAACTGGCGAAGTGACGGTGGCATCAAGTGAATTGACTACGGTGTCACGTCCGCCGACGGCGATCGTTTGTCCATTTGGCTGTGCATCCGGTGCTCCTCCTTGAAAACGAGAGCGCACCGTTGCCGTACCTCGCAGCTCGGCAAACTCTTCGGTTAGGACAAATCGCTGCAGCGGCGCGTTCTGCACTACGATGTCAACGCGACGATTTTCTGCTCGTCCGCCTGGTAGATCTGCATTAGATGCGATCCGGGGCGCCGTAAGTGCGATGAAGGTGATCGACGAGTTCGGAACGCCGAGTCCAAGGAGTGCAGTGCGCACGGCTTCGGCTCGGCGCTTGGCAAGCGCAAGTCCTTCGGGTTCTGTTCCAGCGCCACTCGTAGCCCCTTCCAGGACAATTCGTGCCGATGGGTTCGACGCAACGATTGCTGCGATCCGTGGCAGGATCCAATCGTGAGCGGCAACGGCCTCCGTGCTCATGGTGCTACCATCGGCACTGGTGCGATATGAGGCAGGGATCTCAGCTCGTGCACTGTCGAAGAAGACGGCGTTGACGATCGGGGTTGATGCGCGGAGCATGTTTCCGGTGACGATCTCGCCTGAGAACGAGCGAGGCTCGAGCACAAGAGCTGGCGGAGCATACGTGGGCTTGACAACCTCCTCGACGATGACCGGTGGCGGTGGCGGAGGAGCCATCACCGGCTTTTTCGTGAAGGCAAAACGCAGGGCCAGGTCTGCCCGTATGGTAAGGGGCTTCCACGATGCATCGGTGACGAGGTCACCAATGAAATAGTCAGCGCTGACGCGTGGCACAAGGCTCATACTCTCGGACAGAGGAATGAACGACTCCAGTCCAGCCGAGAGAGCCACCATCAGTGCCGAGCGCGACTGCAGAGCCCCCTGACGGATTGTGCGCTCCTGAACCGGCTGACCGGATTCGTAGAACACGGCAGTTTCGGGACTAACGACGCTCTCGCGCTGGACAAAGCTAGCCGTCATGGGCAGTGCCAGGCGCGGGCCAACACTCAAACCTAGCGTTCTTCGCTGAAGAGTGCCGATGAGAGGGATCAGCAATTGCGCGGCCACGTCAAGATTTGACAGTGTGACGTCGAGCGTGTACAGCGTGGTCATTGTCACGTCCTGCCCCGTAGCGCTATCCCGCAATGGGTAGATGTTGTTGCGGGTGAAGGCTCCG
This sequence comes from uncultured Melioribacter sp., assembly GCA_964393485.1. Lineage (GTDB taxonomy): Bacteria > Bacteroidota > Ignavibacteria > Kapaibacteriales > Kapaibacteriaceae > UBA10438. Next base: position 28,960 of record CAYMTW010000023.1, read on the forward strand.
CCGCGATTGGTAAGGCCAACTTCGAGACCGAGCGCACCCCACGAAGCGATGGGTAGCTCAATGGCCGCAAAGCCTCCCGGTCCGCTGCCGAAGCCGGAGCTCAGAACGCCACAGTCCAGGATGCCGCTCGAAGAACTGATGGAACCGCTATGGGTGGTGCTGGCCAGTCCGCCCCCAAGGCGCAGAGCTAATGTTTCGGTGGCGGAGACTTGAGCGCGCAGGTGCGTGCTGAGGATGACGAGGCAGAGGAGTGTGCGTACAAGCATGGGGCAAAGATAGGGGGCGGATATCACCACGTTAGCCGCAGGTTCACGGCCAAGAGGGTGGTGGTGGTTGGTCCTGTTGAAAGGCTGAGCTTTTCACCCGTGTCAAAGGCATATAGTTCGGCACCCACATAGGCATCTACGGCAGCCAGGGCATAGGTAATCAGAAACACCACGCCCGAAAGGTCACGGTTATCCCGGAAGGCCTCACGGCGACGCAGCAGCAGGTCGGTGGTGAAGGCGTTTTCACCGCCGGCAACGGCGGCATCGTAGGCCGCGGCGGCATCGCTGAAGCTGGCATTGTTTCGAAAGAACAATACCGCCGAGGTAACGGCTACCCCGGCAAAGAGAGGTGCCTTCCAGTAGTTTTCGGTGTATACCTGTCCCAGACCCGGCAGGATCAGCGAGTAGGTGATAGCCGTGGAGGTGGATTTGGCTGGTTGGATCCGAAGTGAGTCGGCTGCCAGCGAATCTGCAGGCAGAGCAAGCCCATGTGTGCTGCTGAGCAGGAGAAGGACGATCGTGGCGAAGGTGCCTACGGAACGCATGCAACGACCTCGATCTCGACACGAGCGTCCTTGGGAAGCCGGGCAACCTCAACGGCCGAGCGTGCCGGACGGTGCTCGCCCATCTGCTCGGCGTACACTGCATTCATCTCGGCAAAGTCACCCATGTTCTTCAGGAACACGGTGGTCTTGACGACCGACGTCAGATCTGCCCCCTGAGAAGCCAGGATCGTGCGGATGTTGGCAAACACCTGACGGGTCTCTTCGGCGATCGTACCGCTGACCATCGTGCCATCGGTTTGTAGCGGTATCTGCCCACTGAGAAAGATCATCGTACCAGCACAGGCAACGCCATGGGAGTATGGTCCGATGGGAGCAGCAGCTGCGTCGGCTGAAAATGGGCGAATGGTGTGTGGGCTCATGGTCGTACAGGAGTTTATGATAAGCGCGATCAGCGCTGCAATGGTTGTGAAACGTGTGGTAGTCATCACGGAGCTGTGGTGTCTCGATTGATGATGAAAACCTCTTCATTCGGACGAACGTAGCCATAGCGCTCGCGGGCAAGGCGCTCGATCTCAGTGCTGTCGGACTCGAGGATGCGCACCTGTCGCCGGAGACTGTCGGAGGTTGCTTTCAGCGTGGTCATGGTTTGCTCTAGTTGATCGGTTTCAGACATCAACGTCAGTCTCGTGATAACTCCGTAGTTCGAGAACAGCACAAAGACCACAACCACCAGCGTCAGTCCAGCAATCGTGAATAGTCGCTTGCGCGTCATGCCGCGCTTGACCTCAACGTTGGGAGCTGCCTTAGCCATGGATCAGTGTGATACGTGTTGACATTAGGGAATCAGAATCCGACGTATGCACGGTGTTTGAGGGCCGTGAGAGACCAGCGCATACGCTCCGGGGGCGAGACCCTCTGCGTCAAACCGCACCCGACCCGTATCCATTGTTCGGAACGAGGCGATGGAGCGTCCGGACAGATCATAAAGGTCAACAGACACACTACCGTCACCCATTGGGATTTCTGTGATCTGCGATGTCAGAACAACACTTTCGAGCCCGGTGGCAGCAGAAGCACCGACGTGGACCGATGTGAAGTCATTGAGGTCGTAGGCATAGACACCCGATGTGTCCTTATTACCCTCAGTCACGTTGATGGCGGCAACGGCCCAACCTGCTTCAATCGATAATAGGGATGGACTCTCCACGGCCTTTCGGCATGGTAGAGGGTAGGCAAGGGGTGACCACGTCCCATCGGCAGGGTCGAGACGGAACATTTGATAGGCCGTATCAACAGCAATCGTATGCAGGTTGCCAAGGTATGAGTCCACATCCAGAGTTGCCGGAGTCGAGCCGGACTTCAAGTTCCACATCCCGACATCGGAGACGCTGCCGTCTGTAAGGTCGATCTTCTTCACACCCTGTGTGCTTGCAGCATACAGCGTTCCGTTCAGCACATGAAGGGGGCCCACACCCGGGATAGGAAGTGATTTCCATGTCTGACCGAAGTCTGATGTGTAGGAGATCTGCTTGCCGGCCACATTGGCGGCAAGTGTAGTGCCGATGAGTACCATCTGGCGGATGGGGTCTGCTGATGGTCCCTTGATCGTCGAACTCGTTTCACCAACGCGGTAGATCGTCGATCCGTCTTCAGTGGCCATGAACCACTCCGTAGAGGCCGCAACAAGACTTGTAGGCCGCGCAACGTTCATCATCGAATCGATGGTAAGCCACGAGTTGCCCCCTTGTGAAAAGTGCGCCCATGCCGTGCGCTCTGAGGGGTCATAGGTAACCGCAAAGGTGATACCACCGCCGAAGTCAACGAAGTCGCAGAACTCACCGCGGAGCCCTCGGAGGGTGTCGAGGGTTGCTGCATGGTCAATGGACCTGAGGGCAACCTTGTCGAAGATCACCACACCGCCGGCCACAGCACTGACCTTTGGGGCAGTTCCCGGAAGAGTTTTGGCACGGAAGACCCATGGCCGATCCTGACCATTGGAACAGACATTGCCAAGGAAGAGTACTACGATGAGGTGGAGGGCGTTGCGAATGCTCATGCGGAATGACCTCTGGAGCTGAAAACCAGTGGCGCAATCTACGCATTGTGCCTTATGGATTCTCGGGCCAGTCGTGCTTTGGATAGCGCCCCTTCATCTCTTTTCGTACCG
>CAYMTW010000024.1:0-29835 GCA_964393485.1 uncultured Melioribacter sp.
ACGAATTCCATACCTGCAAGACCGCGCTGACCGAATGCTGGACCAACCGGCGGGGCCATCGTTGCCTCTCCAGCCTTGAGCTGGAGTTTGAAGGTACCCATGACTTTTTTTGCCATGACAGTATTCCTTTCGTGGTCTGCGGCAGGATGAACCTGCCTCCCACATCAGTGATTAGTGATTTTCAATTTCGACTTGGTTGAAGTCCAGCTCGATTGGAGTCTTCCGACCCAAAATGCCGACTTCGACCTTCAGCTTTTGCTTTTCAACGTTGACTTCGCGCACCGTAGCGTTGAAGTTCTTGAACGGGCCATCAATAACCTTGACCGGATCGCCCTCGCGGAACGACGCTTCGACGGTAGTGATGAACCGGCGCTCCTCGACACGTCCTAGAATTCGATCAACTTCGTCCTGACGCAGCGGCTGAGGATGTCCTGACATCGTTCCGACGAAAGAGATCACAGACTGCAGCGAAAGGATAACGTCACGCAAATACGCGTCAAACGAAAGCTCGATCAGGATGTAACCGGGCAGGAAGTTTCGCACCCGCGTACGCTTACGGCCGTTACGAACCTCGACGATCGTCTCCGTCGGGATCACGATGCTCTGCACGCGACTCGTCAGCCCAAGGCGCGCCAGCTCATTCTCGATGGCCGTCTTGACTCGTGCTTCGTGTCCCGTGAAGATCCGCAGGGCGTACCAGCGAACATCGGGCAATTGTTGGATTCCGGCTTCAGGCATTTCGTCAGTCCTGATCAGTAAATGTTCTCGAGAAGGAATACCACAACACGGTCGATAACAAATACCAGTGCGGAAAACACAAGGCACGTAGCGACCACAACCATGGTGCTCTCTTTGAGCTGGTCCTGCGTTGGCCAGGAGACTTTCTTCATCTCCTTGCTGACGTCAGAAAAAAATCCGCGAATCGCATCAACCATCGCTTTTCCTTCGATCTGTGTTCAACGATACTTTGCACGGGCGGCAGGATTCGAACCCGCGGCCTGCGGTTTTGGAGACCGCTGCTCTACCAGCTGAGCTACACCCGTACGTGAATTGTCAAGATTCAGAGCTGATGACCGGGATTGAACCGGTGACCTCCACCTTACCAAGGTGGTGCTCTACCAACTGAGCTACATCAGCGATGCTTCCCACCGCAGACACCAAAGCCCTTCAGCGCACGGGCTGCAGTGCCCGAACACCTCAGGGTCTGTGTTCTTCGAGCGGGAGACGAGACTCGAACTCGCGACCAACAGCTTGGAAGGCTGTGACTCTACCAACTGAGTTACTCCCGCAAAAATCGACAACGCTTCCTCGCGGAAACGTCTGTGTGGGTAGGGAAGGATTCGAACCTCCGTAGACATAAGTCAGCAGATTTACAGTCTGCCCTCGTTGGCCACTTGAGTACCTACCCAAACAACAGAGCCGGCAAAGTTATGGGTCGGGGGAAAACTATGCAAATGCCCCGCGCAAAAGACTTGTCAGGCCATCATGCCCACGAACTGTTCGAACAGGTAGTCCGAGTCGTGTGGACCAGGGCTAGCCTCGGGGTGGTACTGCACGGCAAAGGCGGGAACATCGGCCAAGGCCACCCCTGCGCAGGTATCGTCATTGAGGTTGACATGCGTCATCTCGGCCCGCGAGGGCAGCGAATTCGGGTCGACCGCAAAGCCGTGATTCTGGGAGGTGATCTCAATAGCCCCCGTACGCAGGTTCTTTACGGGGTGGTTGGCCCCACGATGCCCAAACTTCAACTTATACGTAGAAGCACCGACAGCCAGCGACAGGATCTGATGGCCGAGACAGATACCAAAGATGGGTTTGCGCCCCAAGAGCCCCCTGACTGCTTCAATAGCTCCGGTAACGGCGGCCGGGTCTCCAGGTCCGTTGCTCAGGAAGACCCCATCTGGGTTCATAGCCAGGATCTGGTCGGCTGTGGTTGTAGCTGGAACGACAGTGACATCGCATCCGAAGTGATGTAAGCGTCTGAGAATATTGCGCTTAACACCAAAATCGAGGGCTACAACCGTACGTCTTGGGCCGCTACCGGCGGCTTCAGGACGGTAGTCCCACTCACCGATGGAAGCACCCTCCCAGCGATACGATTCGGCAGTTGTGACAAGGGGTGTAAGGTCAAGGCCGTTCATCGATGGCACCGCGCGGGCGCGCTCTACGAGCTCCTGCGGGTCGAGTGATTCCCCGTGGGCGATCACACACCTCAATGCCCCCTCCGTGCGAAGGATGCGCACCAGCATGCGCGTGTCCAAGCCCTCGATGCCGGCTACACCTTGCTCTTCGAGATAGGAACCAAGCGACTGCGTGGCGCGGTAGTTGGAGACCACTGGCGAGAGTTCATGGACGACGAGCCCTGATGCCTGTATTCTTTCTGATTCGACATCGTCGGGGTTGACGCCGTAATTGCCGATGTGCGGATAGGTAAACGTGACGATCTGACCTTTGTAGGAAGGGTCGGTCAGAATCTCCTGATACCCCGACATAGCAGTATTGAACACCAACTCGCCCGAGCATTCTGCGCCGATAGCGCCAATGGCCGTACCCTCGATGGTCATACCGTTTTCGAGGGCTAAAATGGCCTTGGGACGGGGCATTGGGAGTCTCCGGTTACCTGTGCGAAATGTGCGTGCGAAAATACCCCTCAGAGTCCTATTTTCACCACAGGAGAATTGTCTTCAGCACCCATACCGCACAGATCGTTGAATCAGCTGCCGGTCCTTCATCGACCGCAGAGACGTTATCGCTCAACGGTAAGGTCCTGATTCTGAATCAGTCGTACGAACCTATCAGCATCTGCAGCGCGAAGAAGGCCTTGATGCTGCTGTTCCTGACCAAGGCCGAGCTCGTCGAACAGAACCCTCATCGCAACGTCCGCACGGTCCGAGTCACGTATCCCTTCCCATCGGTCATCCGACTCTGCGCCTACTTGCGCGTACCGTTCAAGAAGATCGAGCTCTCACGCAAGAACATCATGCGTCGCGATGGTATGCGCTGCACGTACTGCGGAGGCGGCACGCCACCATTGACAATGGATCACATCATCCCGCGATCACGTGGCGGAACGGATTCATGGGAGAACCTGACAACGGCGTGCATCAAGTGCAACAACAAAAAAGGAAACCGCACCCCCGATGAAGCGGGAATGCGGCTGTTGACTATTCCGAAGAGGCCCCATCACGTGATGTTCCTCAAGCACTCGATGGGCCAGGTCGACGACACCTGGCGGCCCTATCTGTTCATGGATTGAGACGAAATGCAGCCTTAAGGTTATTGTCGATCGCCGACTCGTTCTTGGGGTCGGTTGGATCGAGCAACTGACCTTTGTCAAGGAATGCCTTCGCCGTTGAGAAAACGATATCGACCGATACACTTCCGGTTGAGGGGACGGTAAAGGAGGGAAGGGGCAATTCAATGTTGCTGGTGATGTCGCTCTTGTACTGGAACGCTTTGCGGGCACCGCTTCCTACAACGTGTCCTTCTATGATGAGTGTATACCGATCAGTACTAACAAAGTCGGCAAACTGCGGATCGTTCTGATAGGCGGAGATCTCACTGCTGGAGAACCGGTGAATCTCATACTTCAATTTGTCGTAAGAACCCGGTGTGAGATAGACCGAAGCAACGAGGCGAGTCCCGGTGCTGTCGGCAAGAAACACAAACGGACCAGCCTTGACGCTGCGGTCATTTGCGCTGTCACTCGAATTTGAAGGGTGCAGGATCATCCGCATAACCAGAACCCGAACACGTGTGACTGTGATAGAGTCAGCCACGTCACCGGCCGTCTGTGAACCCTTTCTGCCAACTGAATTCACGGGCGCATTGTCAATGCGGCAGACTATGGAAACATTTGCGTTCGGAGCCGCTACCTCATCAGAGGAGCATCCAAGGGCAATTGCCAGGACGAACAGAGAGGCGACGATGCCTGTCCGAGTGAACATATCTCCCTCCGCGGGTCACTGAATGATGATTGACTCCGAGTCAATTGCACCACTCAGGCGATGGGCGACAACTCGATAGCAACCAGCAGCAAGACGCGAAACGTCGAAGGCTATTTTACCCTCGACGTCAAGGGCAGATTGCAGTATCCGGCCATTGACATCAACGATCCGGATCTCCTCACATCGTTCGCGCACCCATACTTCAGCACGACCACTAGTCGAAGGATTATTGAGGAGGGTGAGCATCGGACGATCCGCCTCTTCATCGATCGATGTTGACGTACCAAACTCCAGCCGATACCACGGCGTCTTGTGCTCGGCTGTGTTGATGAGTGTCGTGAATCGTCCCCCACTGCGCCTCCCGACACCAATGACCTGACCGGCAGGGCGTCCATCCGATCCGAGAGGCCGGATGATCAGCGTGTCATAAGCCGGCGCGGTGATCGACACCCGCACGCCAATGCCTTCCATCTGCACGGGGCCCTTGCCCCACACCCGCAGACTTGCGTTGTCGGTATTGAAGACTGCCCCCTGATTCAGCGAGCGCGTGCTGATGGTCAGCAGTGCCCGGTCCGATTGGCCCAGGGGCTTTTCTCCTAGGCATGCAATTGCCACCATGGCATGCGGAGCGGTGGTTGTCTGTTCAACAGACATGCCTGACATGGTGATGATCTGACCGGTAAGTGGACCCATCACGGCGCAGTGCGTAGGCGTCTCGACCCGCAGGATGCTCTTGGTCGCGTCGCGGAAGATCTGACCGTTCTCTGCATCGAGCGCAGCCAGATCAACATCGCCCGAGAGCGCCGACACTTCGAGGTGTGGGAGGAACGATGACTGGGGCGTGAGCGTCTGATTGACCGACACACGGCGGAACAGCGGGATGCGCTGATCGGTGTTAACAGTCAGTCCGAATGGCGACTGCACATGGAACCGTGGCAGTGTGACGGATTCGGCAGAGTGATCGATGACGAGTTCCTTGGCCGACGGCACAACGGCACCGCTGCGCATCAGCGAGGATGTCCATGGGAACATCGAAAGAACATTCGGCTTGTTACGAAGCATCCAGTAGTCGAGAGAATCTACCGATGTGCCCCCAATCCGACCGTTATCGGACAGGATACTGAAGAATACACCGTCCCAATCCTGGAGACCGGCATAGGATGGGAGATAGGCCATGAGTTCCGACATGTGCGGACGCGGATACTGGACTGAGGCGTGAGTGATGACGAAGGCTTTCCCCTTGGGGCGCACCTGAGCGTGAGAATAAAGTCCGCCGCCGTATGGATCGGCAGCGATACTACCGGCCTCGGAACGCCATTCGACATTGGAAAAGACGTCGTACTCACGGGCGGCATCCAGCTCGAAGAAGCTTACAAGGCGAGACGATGGACACAGCAACACCTGACTCTTCAGTGTATCGCGCACCATTCTACGGACGTTCGTCAGCATCGAACGGAAGTTCTCGTACACAAAGCGTGCATTGTCCTTTGCACGTCCAACGGTGATTTCGCCATCGAGCATCGTGGACATGCGGATATTCCTTTTCGAGAGGCTCTCACCGCTGCGCACACCACCTCGCGTCACCTCACGGAACTGGACATCATCGAGATACACATCTCCAGAATCCGAACTGAGGAAGAACCCAAGCGCTGCCGTTGTCGAGTCAGAGACCGTAGCGGTGAACGTGTGGGTGTATTTCTTCCATGCCGACGAGATCTGCACGGTCTGTGATAATCCATACGAGTTGTACGGCGATGTTCCGTTGAAGACGTAGAGGAAAAACTCACGATTACCACGTTGCGGTGTCGTCTTTGCCCAATAGCTCAGCTCATAGGTTTGCAGATGTCGCATCACCGGAAGTCGCTGCACCAGCTGGATCATATACGTGGTTCTATTCGGATCGATCTTGTTGATACGGACACGTCCTGAGGAAGCCCCCTGCTGCTTGTCGGCGTCACTGAATTGGAATAGAGCTTGAGCACCAGTGGTAGTGTTGATATTTAGCACCCAAGCATTGTTGAACGGATCTTCAAAGTCACCATTGATGACAATATTCTGTGATGACCTTGCCGTCGACTGCCATGCGCTGGCAAGCGCAGCATCGGTCTTGTATGTGGACTCAAGCCATGCATTCCAGAGCGAGTCAATGTGGGCAACATGCTGCAGTCCGGTTGACGTTGTTGAGCCATTCGGGTTGGGACGAACGATGTCATTCGTATACAGCCAGAAAGCTACTGGTGATGCGTCTTCGGCGGCGATGACATAGGCAAGTGCTGGATCATCCTTGTATGCGATGTCTGTAAACGTATTTACGTGTGAAAGCAGTGCACGCATGACATCTCGGTGGATCTGCTGAATTCGACGATTGAATAGCACAGGCACACGAGCACCCCATCCCGTCGAATCTGGTTGAAGCACGCCATCGCCCTGCCGTGGAGTCCACGTGGACTGGAAGGTGAAGACATAGTAGATGCCGTGCTGACGAAGCTGATGCATAAACCAGTCAAACTTTTGCATCTGGGCAGGGTCAAGACCATCCTGAACAGTAGAGTTTGTTCCCGCACGAAAAATGCTCGTTGCTGGCCACGCCGTTATGTCAAATGTGTTTAGCCTAACGGCATTAATACCAAGACTTCTGAGCCGACGTGCGATCACGATCGCATTCGCGCTGTCAGGCATGGCTGAGAACCACTGCAGGGTTGTTCCAACAAGTCGTAGGCGTGACCCATCGGCAAATCCCAGGTGTCCATCGGAGGTGAGAACCACGCGCCCCCTGGCACCAGCAACCTCAGTCGGCATGGCCACGAGCGACGTATCGAGGTCTGTATCGTGGTCGATCGCAAACGGATAGGGGTTGGAAAGGGGCTGAGCATCGATCGTGATGCCGGCACCAAGCAGTGCACACAGTGCGATCAGCAACGACAGAATTCTGCGGAACTGGTTGGACATTGAAAACCTCATCGAGCGATCTGAATTGTGGTATGGGTAACGGTTCTGCCGGCATGCAGCGAAACGACGTAGGTGCCACTGGCAAGACCCTGCAGGTCGAGCCGCGCAACGCCGGTCCAGGCATCAACCGGTGCGGAGCTCTGCCGGCCCCCTCGCAGATCCGTCAGCACGAGATGTGCATCGGCGTTCTGGTCAACGTTGACGCGCACGACAACGAAGTCCGACGCCGGGTTGGGTCCGACGCTGATAAACGCTGCGAGCGGGTCGGCTTCATTAACGCCGACCGGCTTTGACTTGAAGAGCTCCGGAGCGCGTGATCCAAAGTCACGCAGCAGCAGCTGTTGCTGTGTGCTGGCAGCAACGCCGAACCATTGCAGCAGAACACTCGCATAGACATCGCGGTAGTCGTACTGCATCAGCATGTCACCGATCGGGTCGAGATTGACAAGGTCCGGATTGCTACCGTAGATCTTTCCACCATTGACCTGCGCGCCGAACGCAAACAGAGGAGCGGCCGTACCGTGGTCGGTACCAACACTACCGTTTTCATACACCCGGCGTCCGAACTCCGAGAACGTCATCCCCGAGACGCGCTGGTCATGACCGCGGTTCTTCATTTCCTGCATGAACACCCCCACGGCATCGCCCAGCTCGCGCAGCAGGTTCGCATGCGTTCCGAGCGTTGGATCGTCAGTGGACGTCTGGCTGGCGTGCGTATCGAAGTTGTTGTTTGCCCAGGAGATCAGGAAAATTCGCGAGCGCAGTCCGCCGCTGATCAGCTGCGAGACCACCTTGAGCTTGGCTCCGATGTCCGTGGTCGGGAAGGTTACCGTTGGTGTGCCGGACTTGTCGTTAGCGTCCTTGACGACGGATGCATAGACGTCGGCGCTCCGTGCGATGTTGCGCATGAAGGTTACTTCACGTCCGACGGGCGTATCCGACTGCTCGCTGCTCGGCACCTCGCCGGCACCGCCGCCGCCATTGACCAGACGGTAGAACTCGTCCGGATCGCGGAAGCTGATGCCCATCGGGCCGGCCGCCCCGAGAAGACCAAGGGAGGTGGCATTACCGATCTGCACCGCAAGCGGGTGTGCCGGCAGCTCCGTTGGATATGAGGGGGCGAGTGTCTGCAGATAGCGTCCCACCCAGCCCGTCGAGCCCATCACATCAGCATCGGTGGCTGTGAGCCAGATGTCTGTTCCACGGAAGTGCGAACGGTCGGGATTAGGATACGTCACACCCTGCACAACGGCGAGCTTGCCCTCATCATACAACGCACGAAAACCCGTCATAGCCGGATGCCAGCCCAAGGTGTCGTTGATACGTAGTGTCTTGTTCTTCGGGATCGCGATCGTCGGACGCCGCTCGTAGTAGAGCGGGTCGGAGTGCGGCACAACGGTGTTCAGTCCGTCATTACCCCCTGCCATCTGGATCAGCACAAGCACGCGGTCCTGGTCTTCAAGGAGCTGGTGCAGACGTGGATCGCCCCCTGCCATGGCCTGGATACTCAGTGAGTCGATGAGCGTCGGGAGGGTTGCAATGGCCATACTCCCACCAGCGGCGCTGCGCAGGAATGAACGCCGATGCATACGACGTTCTGGCGACTGTTCATTCGATGGTGTTTTCATGATGGTCGTCTCCCTGGTCACATCAATTGAAATTCCGGCATCCGTACGATGGCCTGGATCAGAAACCGCGCACGCTGAACGGCAGACGGAGCGTTGATATCCCATTCGTACTTCTGCGCTCCGGCAAGCATGATCTCCAGCAGCACGTCATGCTGCTGTTTTGTGATGGGCATTGGCAGCAGCACAGCGGCAACGTTGCTCACGATCTTTTCCGCATCGTTGGCATCTGGTAACTGCTTCATAAAGGCGATGACATCGGGCACGAGTGCCTTGCCGGCCTCATCAAGGAGCTTGGTGGAGCTTCCGATCTGACGTCCGTCCACAAAGCTTTCGCCAAAGCGCTGACGCTGTGGAAAGGTCGAACTGGTGATCCAGGCATGATGGCCCTTCCAACCCTCAACGGTTGGCGGATAGAACGGCTCCTGCGTCAGGCGCGTCATAACCTGGCCCACATAGGCGCGACTGACCGCAGTCGCACCAAGCACTGAAGAGAGTCCGACGACGAGCTCAAGCGGACTCTTGATGAGCGCGCCGCGCACCTTGACGTCGTAAAAGTACTCTGAGGCAAGGATGGTCTGCAGCACCGTCCTGACGTTGTAGTTTGAAGTGCGGAGTAGCTCGGCTACCTCCTCAACCGACTGCGTCGTCGGGTCGGGCTCGACATAGCTGCGGAGCAGCTTCCGTGCGACAAACCTTGCGCAGGCAGGATGTTCAAGAGTGATCCGGATCACATCCTGCCATTCCCATGGACCAGTCTTGCCGAGAATTGTCTTTTCGCCCAGGTCCGCCAGCTGACGGTTGTATGAGCCCGTGAGCCCTGAAATCTTCCATCCGGTAAAGGCCCGAGCTGCTTCCAGAACGTCACGCTCGGTGTAGTTGCCTACGCCCATCGAAAAGAGCTCGAACCATTCGCGGGCAAAGTTCTCGTTGGCACGACCCTTCACACTCTGATCGCCGTTGAGGTAGCGCAGCATGGCAGCGTCACCCACGATCCGACGGGACATCTCGGCGTAGTCATACGCATTCGAACGCAGCATCTGATGCTGCCAAACCATCCAGTGTGCAATGTACACGTTGAGGTAATCACTGGTGAACGTGTTATGCCAGAGCATGATCAGCCGCTCACGGGGCGATGTCGAGGTCATCACCCGATCGAGCCACCACTTCTGCATTTCCACCCACAGTCGATAGGCTTCATTGAAGTCCTGAATGTTCGGGGTCTGCGATGCCCACGAGGGTGATGGGAAGGGGGCTTCCGTGGCATTCAATAGGTCTGCCAGCGCTTGCACCGGAGGTTTGCCAACAAGGGATACTGCCCGTGCATAGGTCGGATGAAGACTCGTACGCCTGAGCAGGTGGAAGGCATCTTCCAGTGTCAGGGCCGTGGTCCGTTCGCGTAGATCAGCCATATCGATCTCGGCAGAGGTGGGAACATTTCTACGAAGGAACAAAGCCCGCCGTGAAACGGACTTTTACAGTTCCGAACATACGTACTTTTGTCACTTCGAGAGAATCAATTCACGGAGCATCAGCATGGCCGAATCATCGACCGGACAGCGTTCACGAAGCGCGCAGCCGTCTGCCGTAGAGAAGTACGGAACCTACCTTGCCTATGGAGCAATTCTGCTCGTCGTGGTGGCCTTTTTTGCCGATGCTCTCTTCGGCGGAAAGAACTTCATGAGTGGAGGCGACAACGTCGCCTTTTACTCTTTTGTGCCCTACCTCGAAGCCGCCAAAGCTTCGGGCGAGTATCCTCTGTGGATGCCCTACATCTTCGGAGGAATGCCATCGCTGGCGTCTTTCCTTGCTGCCGGGGAACGGACGTGGGACTTCGTTGCCGCGGTGATCTTTTCCGTGCCCCGGGCCATGGGCGATGCTACCAACAATGACACTACCCGTCTGGTGTTGTGGTACATTATCTACGGATGGGGCGTCTACACCCTGGCGCGCCAGAAGGGCCTTGAGAAAATGGTGGGCGTGTTTTCTGCCATCGGTGCAGTGATGAGTACGTTCGTGATCGTCTGGATCATGATCGGTCATAGCACCAAGCCGGTGTCGATGGCTACCCTGCCCTGGCTTCTGCTTGCCCTGGAACGTCTGCGCGAACGCTTCACACTTGCCAACCTCTTTCTGCTGATCCTGCCGTTGATCGTTCTGGTCTCGGCCACACACCCGCAGATGATGTTCTACATGGGCTGTGCTCTGGCCCTCTACACCATCGTGGAACTTGTCACGCGTCTGATCACGCGCTCCGGCTGGATGGATGTGCTCAAGGCAGGGGGCGGACTGGCCATCGCGGGCATTATCGCTCTTGCTACCCATGCCGATATGTTCATGGCCACTCGTCACTATACGCCGGAATCGACACGTGGATCGGCTCCCATGGTGCAGTCAACTCGTAACAACCAGGACCAGTCGGGCGGCAATGACTACGAGTACGCCACCAACTGGTCGTTCTCTCCGGGCGAGATGTACACGTTCCTGGTTCCGAGCTACTATGGCTTTGGCAACACCACTATCAAGACCAGTCGCAACGCACCGCCGCAACGTGCGCAGCTGTATTGGGGACAGATGCCGTTCACTGATGCGGCGAATTACATGGGCATTGCGGTGCTCGTCTTCGGATTGATCGGAATCATGCAGTATCGCAAAGACCCCTTCGTGATCTTTCTCACGGTGCTGGGTGCGTTCTCGCTGCTGCTCTCCATGGGTAAGAACTTTCCGATCCTCTACGATATCCTGTTCAGCTACGCTCCGGCATTCAACAAGTTCCGAGCCCCCTCCATGGCCCTGTGTCTGCTGCAGTTTGCACTCCCAGTGCTTGCTGGTTACGGACTGACGGCGGTGATCGGCTGGGGAAAGAACTCAACAGCAGCAACGCGCAGGACTGCACTGGGTGTATTCATTGCCACGGTCGTCGTCGCTGCAATGGTGTTTCTCGTAGCAAGCGATGAGATCGATTACAAGAAAGATGTCGATGTGGCCTTTACAGCCAAACAAGGCCAGCCGGCCCCAGGTGAATTCCTCGAGATCGTCTACAACGAAATGCATGCCGACTCGCTAGCCGCAATGTTGTATCTCATCGTAATCGGCGGACTCATCGTCCTGACGGCTCGGGGTGCGATGAAGCCCTCACTCTTGGTCGTGGTCTGCATAGGACTCCTTACGGTGGATCTGTGGCGCATCGACCGACGTCCGTATGACCCGAAGAAGGGCTCGCCCGAACAAAACGTGTTTGCCGCCACGGACGTGGTCGGTTTTCTCAAATCCGATGCCTCGATCTACCGCGTCTGTGACCTAACGCAGACGGTACCGGCGAACTGGTGGGCCTACCACTTCATCGAAAGCGTCGGTGGATACAGCTCGGCCAAGATGCGCGTGTATCAGGACATGCTGGATGTTGCCGCACCAGGCCCTGGACGCGAGCCTGTTCCCGGCAATAGCATGATCCTGAATCCGTTTCTGTGGAACCTTCTGAACGTCAAATACATCGTAACAGACCGCCCACTCTATCCCGGTGTCGAACCAGCATTCCAGTCGCAGGAAATGGGCGTGTTGGTGTACCGCAACGACGAGAATCTGCCACGTGCCTGGTTTGTGGACACGCTGCGTGTTGAGTCTAACGCACGGAAGCTCCTCGAGAACCTGCGCGACGGGACCTTTGATGCGCAGCGCGTGGCCTACGTAGAGAAAGCATTTGAAGGCATGAATGCACTCGGTGCAGATTCTACATCGTCGGCAACGGTCAAGGAGCGTTCGAATCACCGGCTCGTTTTGAACACCACGTCTTCGGCGGCGCAGATGCTCGTGGTGAGCGAAATGTATTACAGCGAATGGAAGGCTACCATCGACGGCAAGCCCGCGGAGACCATCAAGACCAACTTCCTGTTGCGGGGCTTGGCTGTACCTGCCGGCAAGCATACCGTCGAGTTTCGCTTCGAGAGCCCATCCTTCGAACAGGGCCGCACGATCAGTCTCGCGGCCAACGGCATAACGCTGCTGATCGGTCTTGGCGGCTTGCTGATGTGGCGTCGTGAGCGCAGTCGGGAACAGCAGGCATGAGACAGGAGCTTCGACAGCGTTGCGCGGATTCACTGGCCCAGCATGGGGCGCTGATGTTTTCGATGCAGGATCTTGCCTCGATGTCCGAGACGGATGCTGATGACATCAGTCAGGAGTTCGGTGCGACATCCCTGTTTCGTCTTCCCGAACACGAGGTCGCCTTCTATGACTGGCTACGCCAGCGTGACCCCGGCGTATGGGCCGACCTATGGGAGGGTCAGGAGCATGCCCCCTACCTTGTCTCGACAGCATTTCTCAAAGACTTTGTTGGTGCTCCCGGTAAAGGGGCATTCATGATCTGTGATCTGCAGACGCACGACAACTACTATTTCACGCCCGACATGCTCCTCGAAAAGGAATCCACAGACTTTGTCAATGCGGTCCGTGAACGTTTCCTTGGTGGCGAGAAACTTACAGTGGAACAGGCGCTGACGGTGGAGATCTCAGCAGGGCCCGTTGATATCTGGCACTTTGCCTATCTGCGTGGCGTCGATCTTGACCGCGCAAAGAAGGCAGTAGCGTCGCTGGTGGACGATCGCATCATCGTCCATGTTCCGTCGGCCGATCATCTCTCATCTTATTTCGATATCGGATAGCCTTCATGCTGGTGGTCAAGTTCGGCGGCACTTCCGTGGCTGATGCTTCCGCATTATCAGCCACGATGAACGTTATCCGGCGTTATACCGCGGAACCGGATGGGGTCATCGTGGTACTTTCAGCCACGGCCGGCACAACGTCAGATCTTTTAGAGATCGCACGCATGGCCGGTAGTGGCGAGGGCTACCGCCCAATGCTCGAGCGCCTGATAGCACGACATCGCGATCTAGCCTGCAGTCTTGTCGGCTCCAGTTCATGCATTGATGCCCTTTGTGATCAATGCTTGCAGTATGCGCAGGCGGTAGCTCTGCTTGGAGAATGGAATCAGGTCACGCTCGACGGCATGGCTGCATTTGGTGAACTGATGAGTTCGGCCATTCTCCACGCGATGCTAAGCAGCAGCATGCACGCAAGTCTTTTCGATGCCCGTGACGTGATCATTACAAGTAGCGCTGGTGTTGATTTTTCAGCGACCGATGGGGCGTGCCGCGAGCTTCTCTGTCCGATGCTACGGGCCGGACAGATCATCGTCACCCAGGGCTTCATCGCCCGAGATGCACAGGGACGCACATCAACGCTGGGAAGGGGCGGATCTGACTACTCGGCTGCCATCATTGGTGCAGCCGCTGGCGCGCGCGAGATTCTGATCTACACCGACGTCAGTGGAGTCTATTCGGCCGACCCGCGCATTGTGCCGGATGCCAGCCCCTTACCATCGATCACGTTCGAGCAGATGCAGGAGATGGCTTCCTATGGAGCAAAGGTGTTGCATCCCGAAACGATCACGCCGGCCGTGCGGGCCTCGATCCCTGTGCGGGTGCTCAATACATTTTCCCCGGACGACCAGGGCACGTGCGTGACCTCATCGACCGGGGAGATTTCAGATGCGTGTGCTGTTGCCATTCTACGCAGAGTTGAGCTCGTCTCTGGCGCTCCCGATGTTGCAGATCACCTACTCATGCAGGAATCACTACGACGTCACGTTGTACTCTCGCAACGAAATCTTCAGAGGTCTCTGACCGCCATCAATTGCGCTGAGGAATCCCTGACAAGCGAACTCGAGATTGCTCTGCTTGACCTTGACCATCAGCGTCGCGCCGTGAGTATGATCGCAGTTACGGGCTGTCAGGCAGACAACCCTGATGTTGCTCGCATTTTATCATCAGCCCTGGCGGCACATGTTCGCACCGCCTGGCTGCTCCCGATGTCACGTACGTGCATCACTGCGATCGTTGACCCTCCGGAATCCGAAGCATGCATGCGTGCATTGCACGCCGCTGTTACTCGTCAACCAGACCAAGCTTGATCGCTTCACGCACGGCGCCGATGTGGCGCAAGAAGAGCACAAAGTTCACTGCTGTAACCGCAATACGGAAGTTCGTGATGTCTTCACCGACCAGCGACAGAAAGTTCGCCTTGTCGAGCACGAAGTTCGGAACGCTCCAGACCAAAATGACCGTGGCCAGGATGCCTGACATGGAAGCAATGTGCACTTGCTTGCGGATCACGTAGTTGCCGGTCAGATACCCGAGGATCCAAAACACCAGCGGCAACGGACTCATGGCTGTAAGAACACCGGTGGCTGTTGCCAGGCCGCGTCCACCATCGAAACCAAGAAAAATCGAGTAGTTGTGTCCAGCAACAACACCCACTGCAGCCCAAGCCGTGGCAGCAAATGAGCCATCATGGAAGTTTTGCGCCAAGATGACGACGATAGCTCCCTTAAACATGTCAAACAGCATCACTCCGATGCCGGCAGCCTTGCTCTGGCTGACGTCGTAGAGGTTACGTGCGCCGACGTTGCCGGTTCCCTCGTTCCGGATATCGGTGCCGGCCATGATGCGTCGCACCACCCAGGCAGTTGGAAATGAGCCGATGATGTATGCGACACCGGCAATGGCGAGTAGCCCCAGATTCATGTTCTCCCCTTGAGAAAACGAAGTTGAAAAAGTGAGATCGTCATAAGCGTCACAAAGATGAGAAAGGCTACGGCACTGGCATAGCCCATGGAGTCAGATTGTTCGAACGCCTGGTGATACACTTCGTACACCAACGTTGACGTGGCACCAAGTGGCCCTCCCTTGGTCATCACATACACTTCCACAAAGACCTGGAAGCTCTTGATGCTATTGATGACAACAACGAATAGGAGGGTCGGACGCAACAGCGGCAGCGTGATCTGAAAGAACTGTTGCAGCGCGGATGCTCCAACAAGCTCAGCTGATTCGTACAGGTCCTTTGGAATGGCCTCCATTCCAGCCAGGAACAGGACCATGTAATACCCAGCCGAGATCCACACATCCATGGCCATAATGGCCGGCAACGCTGTGGATGGAGACAGCAGCCACCCATCGGCTGGGAACGAAAGCCCCATTGAAGCACAAATGGCGCTAACGTATCCGTCGCGTGAATACAAATTGGTAAACACGAGAGCGATCACGACCAGCGACGTCACGGACGGAAGAAAGAATGAGGCCCGAAAGAACGCGGCAAACCGTGGCGCACTCTTTCGCACGGCCAAGGCAAGAAGAATGGCCAGCGTGGTAGTCACCGGAACGGTTCCAAGCGTAAAAATGGCCGTATTCGAAAACGCATTCCAGAAGTCTTTGTCCTGCAATGCTCGACGGTAGTTGTCGAGACCAACCAGGGTCATTTCATTGGTCAGCGTCTTGTAGTCACTCAGACTCAGCACAAAGGCATAACCTAGCGGATACAGCCAGAACACTGCCAGCGTGATGAGCCACGGTGCAAGAAGCGTCCAAGTATGCGCGGTCTGCCTACGCATGACGTTCCGCGGAAACAAGTGCGCGAAGCTCGGTGTAGAGAAGCTCCAGCGGCAGCCCAACGATGGTGTAGTAGCATCCCTCGACGCGCGTGACAAACACCGCTCCGAAGTCATCCTGAATGCCATAGGCTCCAGCCTTGTCAAGGGGCGACCCAGTACCGACATAGGCATGGATCTCCTCGTCGGAAAGGTCCCGAAACGTCACATTGGTAGCACGGCTGGCCCGGCGGCTGGAGAGCCCCCTGCCGCGGCCGACAAGAGCAAGTCCGGTGTGAACGGTATGGGTGCGACCGCTGAGCCGTTGCAGCATTGACACAGCATCGTCAGCATCAACCGGTTTGTTCAGTACCTGACCGTCAAGCACGACGGTGGTGTCGGACCCGATGACGATTGCTTCCCCTTCTACCAGTTCTGCACCGCGCATGGCTTTGCGCCATGCCAACTCCTGCACATAAGCGGCAGGCTCCAGCATTGTTGACACGGCATCTTCATCAATGCTCGGCACGACGCTCGTGAATACGAAACCGACGTGACGCATCAGCGACTGACGGCGCGGCGACTGGGAAGCAAGAACCAGGGGCACCGGCAGGTGCAGAAGGTCGTTCAGGACGATCATAACTCCTGCGAACTTACCGCCCGGGGCTCCAATTCGTTATCGGTAACTTTTTACTGGCCGAGTGCAGCCTCAACGGCTGCCGTCAGCTCTGCTGAAAGCGGATCCACGCGGCTCGAGTACCGTGCGATCAGCGCGCCGTCCTTGCCAACAAGAAACTTCTCGAAATTCCAGTCGATCTCGCGGGCCAGAGATGCAGTGCCACCGCCCGAGGTGAGGAACTGGAACAGAGGTGCTTTGTCTGATCCCTTGACGGTGACCTTGCTGAACATCGGGAAGGTCACGTCGTACTTCGTCGAGCAGAAGGACTTGATCTCATCATCTGTGCCCGGTTCCTGCGCGCCGAAGTCATTGGCCGGAAAACCAAGGATCACCAGCCCCCTATCCTTGTAGGTGCGATAGAGTTTCTCGAGCGGGGCATATTGCTTGGTATAGCCGCAGAACGAGGCCACATTGACGATCAGAACGACCTTGCCTTTGTAGGTAGACAGGTCGACATTCGTGCCGTTGATGGAACGCACCGTAAAGTCATGCAAGGAAGGGCTCATGGTGATCATGCAGAGAAGGGAAAGAATGATGGTCTTCATGGAAGGGGCTCCTGTTGGGTTGTCGCGTAAACAGCAAAGACAACAGGAGGATTCCCCTGCTGATTAAAAAACTCAATGCGAAGGCAGGTGAATCGCTCCTGCTCAAGCCCAGCAAGCACATCCTGAACAGCCTGCAGTTCGAGACGACCCTCCGGATGACTGTAGCAGACGATCGTGATCAGACCGCCTGGCATAACAATCTCAAGTGCCTGACGCAGTGCCGAAACCGTGGTAGCCGACAAGGTGGTGATGGACTTCTCGCCTCCGGGCAGATAGCCGAGATTGAAGCTGACAGCCCTGATCCTACCGCAATGATGGGGCTCGACATGCGCGCGCATCGTCTCATGTCCGGCCAGGATCAATTGGACATGATCCGCCTCATCTTGCAGGCGCACGCGCGCCACATCCAATGCAACCTGCTGCACATCGAATCCATAGACACAGCCTTGGGTACCCACGCAGCGGGCAAGCATATGAGTATCCCAGCCATTGCCAACGGTGGCGTCGATGACAACATCACCGGGTCTGATGGCATCTCTGAGTAACCGATGCACGGTTGATACAGCATTTTCTGTGGCGCGTTTCATGACCACCACCTCTGGATTTGGATCTCTTCATCCGGCATGACACCATCGAGCACACAGGCAGCCAGCTGGGTTGCTGCCCATGGGCCCTGCAAGGCACCCTTTGTGCCGAGACCATTGAGGGTATAGTGTCCGGGCTGTGATGGATGCGCCCCCACGAGTGGGCGCTTAAACTGCGTCGATGGCCGGATGGCGGCACGGTGACCTTCAACGACAACCTCGTGATCGATCATCCGACGTACGGCCGAGAGAAGCTCCTCACGCGCCTGAACGGTTGGCGTAGGATCGTGATCATCCCAGTCATGCGTGGCGCCGATGCGATAGTGATCACCACCAACAGGTAGGATCCACGTGCCATTGGTCAGGATCTGCGTGAGCTCCAGACCCGGGATGCGGACGTCCAGGATCTCCCCTTTCGAAGGTTCAATGGGGAGCCACGACCAGAGCGGACTGCCCAGGGCACGATATCCGGTACAGTCAATGATAGAGGGATCGTTGTGCCCAGTCGCGGTGAGCTCAACTTCAGAGCGGATCGTTCGAACCAACAGCGGGATATCGATCGTGACAACGTTGCCGTGGGTCATGCCGCCGTAGGGGTACTGCACGCCGTCGTGAGTACCCGACGAGATTTCCGTGATGTGATGCCTATCAAACTCACCAGAGTCGAAGCGTTTGCGGAACCACTCCTGCATCGAGACGTCCCGAAAAACGCGCCGAAGCGACCAGTCGCGCTGGAGCGTAATGCCGAATCGAGCTTCGATCTCTGCATACGTCACTCGTGCGTGATCCATGAGCTCCTCACCGCGCCAGGTCGGCTTTAGGCGCTGACCCGTGATGGGGGTGATCATGCCGGCCGCCACCGTCGATGACGTGTCTCCAGCCGAGTCATCCCACGCTGTGACGTGCACGCCACGCTTGATGAACTCCCAGGCGGTCAGTGCCCCGGCAAGCCCCATGCCGACAATGTGAACGGACGTCATACTGAACGTCCGGCTAGACCCCGGATGACCACGCTGGCGCATGCAGCACCGAATGCAGCCGGAAGGTAAGGGGCTGTTCCAAAGGCCGATCGTTTGAAGTTGGTGCCATCAGTATACATCAGCGACTCGTCATCGGTCTCTTCGAGCGAATACACCGCCGTGATACCCGTGCGGATACCGACGCGATGCAACCGCTTACGCACAAACCGCGCTAAACGGCATTTCTGTGATTCATCGATATCGGCGATGCGGATCATAGAGGGATCCATCTTGCCACCTGCCCCCATGGAACTGACAATGCGGAATCCACGCCGGTGGGCTTGTTCGAGCAGGGCTACCTTTGGTGCGAGCGAGTCGATGGCATCGACGATGTAATCATAGGAGGCCGCAAGTAACCGGTCCATACTGCCGGGGGTCACGAAGCTCTGCATGGGCACAACGGCCAACTCTGGGTTGACGTCGCGCAGGCGCTCACGCATGACCTCGACCTTGAGTCGGCCTTCAGTAGATCTTAGCGCCGGGAGCTGGCGATTGCGGTTCGTGGGATCGACGACGTCCCCATCGACGATCGTCATACGTCCCACACCGGCGCGGGCAATGAACTCAGCCGCAAACGAGCCTACGCCGCCAAGTCCCACGACGAGCACATGTGAACTCGCAAATCGATCTACGGCTTCATCACCCAAGAGCAGGCGCGTGCGGGAGGTCCATCCCGCATCCGTCATCGCTTGAAGACGGTTTCGAAAATCTGCTGCTGGGTCGCGCATAACTCCTCAAGGCTCACACCACGGATACGCGCGGCTGCAGCATAGACATCGGAAATCGGTGAATCGTCGGTATCGGTTTCGAGAAGAAAACGATCAGCCGGACATAGGCGGACGGCTTCGACAAGTGTCGGAGACTCACGCAACAGAGCAGGACCAAAGGACAGAACCATGCCGGCATCAAGACATTGCTTCGCCAGGTCAGCTCCCTTCACGAAACCGTGAAGGATCCACGGCTGTGAAGGATTGATAAACTTGTGGATACGCAGAAGTTCATCGTGTGCTTTGACGCAGTGAATGATCAGGGGGCGAGAAGTACGCTCTGCAAGCTCCGCCAGATATTCGAATGCATCGATCTGATGCGGCCATGAAGAACTGCTTGCACGGTCGAGTCCGCACTCACCAAGGCCAACGACCAGCTCCTCTTCGAGAAGGTCCTCGATCACATCAGCGACATCACGCCAATCGGCAGTAACATCCCATGGATGAAGCCCAACGGTACATACCCCGTCAGTTTCGAATACTTCCGTTTCGGCGTTGATACGAATGTTGACAACGGACGTTGTGTCCGGGTCTGACGCTCTCCGATGCGTGTGGGCGTCGATATACTTCATGACGGAGGTCGATGACTACCGCTTGCGCGGTGATAGTATTCTGATGAGTGAGTGAATAGCTGTGCGGTAAATCTAGAAAAGTGCCGTCATTTCCTCAAAGTTCTGGCGCATCGGTATCAGAAACGCCGTGTTCGGATGCCTGGCGGGCGGCCTTGGCTAGGGCCTCATATCTCAGCCGAAGTTCGTCGAGACTCTTTTCCTCCATCTGCTCAAGGTCCAGCATGCGGTTATGAGCCCCCTGCGTAACGCGGATCAGCTCGTCGAGCTTTAGATGAAGGGCCTCCGTATCGCGGTTCTGCGTGTTCTGGATGAGGAAGACCATCAGAAACGTCACAATGGTCGTGGCGGTGTTGATCACCAACTGCCAGGTATCACTAAATCCGAAAATGGGTCCCGTTACCAGCCAGACAAGAATGATCAAAACTGCCCAGGCGAATGTCACTGGACGTCCTGCAACCCGGGCCACTGCCTTGGCGAATCTGCTGTAGATGCTCGGGCCGTTCATGCCGTCTCTACGGAATTCCGTCCGATGGCAAGCCATGCGGCTACAGGGATCAGAACAACGGCGCTGATCATCAGCCAGAGAGGATGCGGAAACTGAAGGAAGTTCATGGCAGCGGAGGCCAGCACGAATCCTCCTATGACAAGAGACATCATCCTCTCAACTCCGCCAACCAGACGATCCACTGTACTGATGGATCCGAGCGCCCGTGCTGCCCGAATAGCGACCATTGTCCCGATGTAGGCACCAGCGCACCAGGCTACGAGCAATGATGCCAGGGCACCAAAGCCCAGACTCTCTGCGTAGGCCTTGACGGTCTCGGGGTCATTGGTGCTTGGCATGGGTGCGCCATTCATAAAGAGTGAATGTCCGAGCATTTCGATCGCTGCAACGGTAAGGCCGCTGGCAAACACACCCGAAAGTACAGCAAGCCATCTGTACAGTTTCTGTTTCATGGAGAGCTCCTTGGTAGCACGAGTGGAATCGCTAACTACGAAAAATGTCCATATCAACCTCTCCTGCAAAAGCAAACGCCCGACCCCAGAGGTGAGGTCGGGCGTTGCAAAACTCCTGACATCGACTGATCGTGGGATCAGTACATGTCCATTCCACCGCCGTGCTGATGCGGAGCGGCTTCTTTCTTTTCTGGCTTTTCAACGATCGTAGCTTCGGTGGTGATCAGAAGCGAGGCCACGGAGGCAGCGTTCTCGAGAGCGACGCGGGAAACCTTTGTCGGGTCAATGACACCGGCTTCGAGCAGATCCTCGAATGTTTCCGAATACGCGTTGAAGCCGAACGTTCCTGTTCCTTCCTTGATCTTCGAAACGATCACAGAGCTTTCCAGACCGGCATTGTCCAGGATCTGACGGATCGGCGCTTCAACGGCCTTGCGGATGATGTTGATTCCCGTCTGCTGGTCGTTGTTCTCGGTCTTCAGACCTTCGAGCTTGCCGAGCGTACGCAGATATGCCACACCACCACCTGGAACGATGCCTTCTTCGACGGCTGCGCGCGTGGCGTGCAGGGCGTCTTCGACACGGGCCTTCTTTTCCTTCATCTCGACTTCCGTCGCTGCACCGATCTTGAGAACGGCGACTCCGCCCGAGAGCTTTGCAAGACGCTCTTGAAGCTTCTCACGGTCATAATCGCTGGTGGTCTTTTCGATCTGAGACTTGATCTCATTGATACGCTTCTTGATCTCATCGGAGCTGCCAGCCCCTTCCACGATCGTTGTGTTGTCCTTGTCGATCGTGACGCGCTTGGCCGTGCCGAGCTGCTGAAGCGTTGCACCGTCGAGCTTGTAGCCCTTCTCTTCCGAGATCACCATACCGTTGGTCAGAATGGCGATGTCTTCGAGCATGGCCTTGCGGCGGTCACCGAAGCCCGGAGCCTTGACGGCGGCAATCTTGAGTGTTCCGCGCAGACGGTTGACGACGAGTGTTGCCAGGGCTTCACCTTCGATGTCTTCGGCGATGATCAGCAGCGCGCGGCCGGCCTGTGCTGTCTTCTCGAGAACCGGCAGAAGGTCCTTGATCGCACCGATCTTCTTGTCATGGATCAGGATGAACGGGTTCTCCAGAACGCATTCCATGGTATCAGCATCCGTAACGAAATACGGAGAGAGATACCCACGGTCGAACTGCATACCCTCGACCACGTCCACTGACGTATCGGTGCCCTTCGCTTCTTCAACGGTGATCACGCCGTCCTTACCAACCTTCTCCATAGCGTCAGCGATCAGATTACCGATCGTCGAGTCATTATTTGCCGAGATCGTTCCGACCTGGGCGATCTCCTTCTTGCCTGGAACCGGACGGGAGAGCTCACGCAGACCGCTGTGGATCGCGCTGACGGCCATGTCGATGCCGCGCTTGAGATCCATCGGATTAGCACCGGCCGTGACGTTCTTCAGACCTTCCTGGACGATGGCCTGAGCCAGCACGGTAGCGGTTGTTGTTCCATCACCAGCGATATCGCTGGTCTTTGAAGCAACTTCGCGCACCATAGAAGCGCCGAGATTCTCAATCGGATCTTCGAGTTCGATCTCCTTGGCTACCGTCACACCGTCCTTGGTGATCGTCGGTGCACCAAACTTCTTGTCGATAACAACGTTGCGTCCCTTCGGACCCAGCGTCACCTTTACGGCATCAGCCAGCTGGTCGACACCGCGCTTGAGAGCTGCACGTGCATCGACATCAAAGGTTATGATCTTGCTTGCCATGTTGACTATTCCTTATTCGGGGTTCTGTTCAAAAGTTGTTCACTGAAAGGGGGCTTACTTGATGATGCCGAAAATGTCGGCTTCACGCATGATCAGATAGTCGTCGCCATCAATGCTGATCTCAGTGCCGGCATACTTGCCGTAGAGAACCGTATCGCCAACAGCAACGGCCATGGGTGTGATCTTACCGTCTTCCGACTGCTTGCCGGCGCCAACGGCGATGATGCTACCCTGCATCGGCTTTTCTTTTGCCGTATCAGGGATGATGATGCCACCCTTGGTGACTTCTTCTGCTTGAGCGGGCTTTACAAGGACCCGGTCATGGAGAGGGGTGAGACCCATGACAAACCTCCAGTATGTTGTGTGAAAGACAATGAATTCGCGGGAAAGAGCCGCCGTTGACGGATGTCTGGCACTCCTCGTGTATGAGTGCTAACACCCGACGTGGGGACGCGAAAATAGACGGTCCACGGGCCCATGGCAAGTGAAAAGTTGGCAGTACAAGCGGTGGCGTCAGTCAAAATGACGCATTATCTGCCGATTTGTCTAATGATTGAGAAATCTATCAGAAAATGACGCCAAAAATGGCATCGATCACGAGAATACTAGCCGCGGAGATCGTAAAGGCACGTACCGTTGAGTGTCCCACACCTTCGGCACCACCGGTGGTATGGAACCCCACATGGCAGCCGATCAGGGCCGTAAATCCGCCAAAGAAGAACGACTTGATGATCCCTCGAGCGATCTCTTCGATGCTGAAGAACTGCTGTATGGAGGCGAAGAACGTCGCTGCGCTGAAATCAAACTTGATGCTGGTCAGGATGAATGCACCTACCAGAGCGACCACGTTCGAGAAGACCGCCAGGACCGGCATCATCGTGACCGCTGCCAGCGCTCGCGGCATACCGAGGTAGCGGTTCTTATCGATTGCCATCATGTCCAGGGCATCGATCTGCTCAGAGACCTGCATCGTGCCGATCTGAGCGGCGATGGCGCCCCCTACTCGACCCGCGATCACAAGAGCCGTAAGAACCGGGGTGAGTTCAGTGAACACGACGGTCGCAATTGACCCTCCAATGAAGGGGCGGGCAATACCAATGAGGTTGAACTTGGCAAAGAGGTTGGTGGCCTGGAGCGCTGCGATGGCACCTGTAAATGAGCCGACGAGGACCACAAGGGGCAATGAGTCCGAACCGACGATCTTCATCTGCTCAAGCACGAGCCGGCGGTCTTTCAGGGCGCGCGGAACGTACCGGATGATGCCAACAAGCAGAAGTGCGATCTGGCCAACCTCGGCAAAGATCGACAGCATGATGCGCCCAAAGGCAGAGAGAAATGACGTCATGGCCTGCAATCTACGACGATGCCCATCGCCGCGCGAGCAACGATGGGCATCATTCGTAGTAACTGTTATCGGGTCGGGGCTTAACCGCGGCCGCCTGGGCGAACCGTATCACCGCCGCCATCGCGTGGGCCACCGCCTGTGGTGTCACCACCGCCACGTGGGCCACCGCCTGTGGTGTCTCCACCGCCACGTGGGCCGCCACCGTTGCGAGCGTCACGAGCTTTGATGAAGGTATCGAGAATTGCCTTTTGCTTCTCATCCAGAATCGAACCCAGACGGGCGAGGAATGCATCATCACAGGCCTTCAGAGCGGTGCGAGCTGCTTCGCGCTCAGGCAAGCTCTTGATAGCTTCGCGGGTAGCCTTGTTGAGGTCACGCAGCTGCGTGCGGGCTTCATCGCGGGTGATCGTTCCAGCCTTAGCAGCTCCCTTGATCTCTTCTGACTTGGCCTTGGCACGCTCGAGGATCGCACGCTCAGCAGCCTTGAGGGCTTCGAGGGCTGCCGTAGCACAGTCCTTATGTGCTGCCTGCAGGCGCTCGACCATGGCCTTCTGATCTGGCGTCAGATTGAGCGCGGCGAGAAGACGATCGAATGGGCTCTTCGGGCCCTTCTTGTCGGAATCTGGACGCTCTTTGACTGCCATTGGCATTTCGAGCGTTGCATCGGAGAAGTCCAGCGGCTGACCGTTGAGGTCGAACGTCGTCTGAACGTTGTTGATCATCGCCATTGGATCGGCCGGGTTGGAACCCAGTTCGGAACAGGCAACCAGTCCGAGAGCCATGACGGAGAAGGCAACCATGGCAAGTGTCCGGAAGACATTCTGCTTTTTCATGATCGTACCCTTTTTAAAAGTGGTGTTGGTGAATGATTCAATTGCGGTTTGAAGAGCGCTCAATGTTGCGCACAGTGCAGGATTCCATGCGTTTCGAATTGGTTACAGCCGCTGAGCAAAAAAGTTTTGGTTCTCTGAAAAAACCGGGTGCTTGCGTAACATGCGGGTCGCAAAAACGTCGTAACACACGAATTTACCGGCTTTTTCCACATCCGACCACCTCGGACCCCGACATGATGCGTTTTCTTGCTTGCCTGCTTGCTGTTTTTATCACCGCCAACATGGCTCTGGCCGGATTATTGCCAGGTCAGGATGCCTATGTCATACGACGCGAAGCGGCCACCCTGGCTGACGGGTCGTTTCGTCAGGCCAAGAACCTGGTCATCGGGCGTCCTGAGCCAGGGACCTACATTCCCGGTGTTATCCTGGTCAAGACGCGCGCACCGCGCGGCGTGATGCGCAACCAGATGGGTATTGAGGCGAGCCCCCTGAACAGGGATCTTGTGGCAATGCAGGTTGCAGATGTCTCGTCAGCGTACATGAACATGCAGGACGCTGAAGTTGTCCAGGCACTTGGAATCGACCGCATTTATCGCATCCAGTACACCGAGCCGATTGACCCGTTTGATGCCTGTGCCCGCCTCATTGACAATCCGGACGTCGAGTACGCTGTGCCGGAGCGTGTGCACCAGTTGTCGTACACACCGAATGATACGCGCTACAGCACTCAGACCTGGATGGCGCAGATGAAGCTCCCTGCCGCATGGGACATCACGAAGGGGGCCAGCACGGTCCTTATCGCTATCGTCGATTCTGGCACGGACTGGACGCATGAGGACCTGTCGGCGAACATCTGGACCAACACCAAAGAGATCGCTAACAACGGCAAAGATGATGACGGCAACGGCTATATCGATGACGTCCGCGGTTGGGACTTTGTCGGCAACATCACCTCTTCTGAAGCTCAGGCAGGAACGATCAAGCCGGACAATGACCCCAAGGTCATCGGCAGCATTAACGACCAGAACGGACACGGCACCGTTGTAGCAGGATGCTCCGGTGCCGCTACAAACAACGCCAAGGGTGTTGCAAGTACGGGCTTCGGATGCCGTATCATCCCAATCAAGGTTGGTTCAGATAATCCATCGGTTCGTGGACTACTGCGCGGCTATGAAGCCATCGCCTATGCAGCCGACCTCGGAGCGCACATCATCAACTGTTCATGGGGCGGGCAGGGTCTCGACCCAAGCATGCAGGATGTCATCGACTATGCCTCAAGCAAGGGCTCACTCGTCGTGGCCGCATCGGGCAATGATGGCATGAACAACGACACCTATCTGCAGAATCCGGCCAGTCTCGATGGCGTATTGAGCGTTGGATCATGCAATTCTGCAGACGGCGTTTCAGGATTCTCGAATTACGGAATGAACGTCGATGTCTATGCTCCGGGCGAGAACATCCTGAGCACTTACCAACCGAACACCTATCGTGCCCTGACGGGAACTTCGTTTTCGTCGCCGTTGACCTCGGGAATTGCCGGTCTGATTAAGGCTGTTCACCCAACGTGGACGCCACAGATGATTGCAGCGCAGCTGCGGGGCACGGTGGACATGCTGCAGGGCGTGACAGCTGACAATCGAAGGACGTATTGGGGCCGCGTCAACGCTCAGCGGGCGATTACGACAAACGCCTCGTTCACGTCCGGCGACCGCACACCGGGCCTGATGCTTACGGGGCTTTCCATCAATGGGTCGGCCACGGGGCGCATCACGACCACGGAAAAGACATCGGTCAAGTTCACGCTCAAGAACGTCCTTGCCGACGCATCAAACGTCCTCGTCACGGCAACGATTCTCGATGGTGGTGTTAAGCAGCTCAGCAGCTCAAGCATCACCATGGGAACGATTGCACGAGATGGACAGGCATCCGGAACGATCGATCTGCAGCTTGAGGATCGCTACCCCTGGTATTCGGCCAACGTTCGCATTAGCCTGACGATTTCGAGTGGCTCTTATGTCAATCATGAAGTTGTGTTCGTCCCGGTTGAGCTGCCAACGTCCAACACATTCCAGATGGTCTATAACTCTGGCTCGGCTCTGTGGCGCCAAGTTGATCTCGCATCCGACGGCACACTTTACGCAACTGGCACCGTGTTCGGTCAGCGCGCTATGCTGCGTGCAGCGGGTGCTAACGGTGGTTTCGTCTCGGTCCCCTTCACCGCTGACGTTCTTCAGGCTGTTTCGAGCTCAACGGTCTATATCGGCGGATTCAATCAGGGTAAGGCAACCGTCTCACGCTCGTCCAACGGCGGTCAGGCATGGAGCAGTGCTGACCTCAGTGCATTCGTAGCGAATGTGGCCGGCATCCATTTGTTTGACGCCCAGGTCGGCGTGGTGGTCGGTAATCCGATCAATGGCAAGATTGGTCTTGCTCGCACGACCAATGGAGGTGCGGCATGGGCGGCAATTGCGGGAACACCAGTTGCTACGTCCGGCGAGTCGATCGTAAACGGCAGCACAGCTGCTCATGGAGATGCAATGTGGTTCGGTACTTCCACAGGACGTGTCTTCTTCTCGCTCAACAAGGGGCAGTCGTGGAGTCAGGGCTCGACCGGACTCGGCAGCGTAACGATCCAATCCATCGCCTTCCGTGACAGTTCGAACGGGATCATGCTGTACAAGACCGGCTCCGGAGCGTTCCGCATCGCAACCTCGATCAACGGCGGATTGAACTGGAAGGCCGGAACGGTTGATATCAACACGACGTGGAAGATCACGCCGGTGAAGGTTCTGGCAAACCCGGGACATCACCTGCTTATAGCTTCCGAGGGTCAGGTCTATGCCAGTGACAACAACGGCACGGACTGGCAAACGGTGCTCTCAAAGCCAGTTGCCGGGACCGTAGATGCCTCTGCTGCCGTCGTGGGGCGTCCGGTCGTGATCCTCTCTGGAGATGAGATCGGTTCGCTGCAGTATAGGTACGCCGGACCAAATGGATCAAAGCTGCCGCAGTTCACGGCTGCAGAGCTCAATTTCGGATCTCTCGAAAGCGGTTCCAATCGCAACCGGACTGTCACCTTGCGCAACAACGGCACCTCGGACATGAATGTCTCCAAGTTCGAGATCATCCCTCAGGGCAAGACCCCTTCGGGCGGCTTTGTGATCACAACCCAGCCGAAGAATGTCGTGACGGCATCAAGCACGATCACCATTCCGGTGCGCTGCGTGGCAACGGACACTGGAAGCTACCGCGCAACGCTTCGTGTGGTTACTGACGGCAACCCAAGCACGGTGGATATGCAATTGCTGGCCACGGTGGGAACGGCAACGTCCGTGCATGAAGACGTTGCGGCCATGGGCACGGTCAGCCTCTGGCCGAATCCGGCCTCTTCCTCGTTCTCGCTACAAGTGGGAGCCCCCTGCCGAGCAATGTTGATCAACAGCGTCGGCCAGATGGTCGGGTCACGGTCGGTCGAAGCCGGCACCACCAAACTTGATGTATCGGACCTGCCGAAGGGGGCCTATCGGGTTGTGCTTACTCACAGGCTCGGCATTCGCGCCATCGGCCTGATCGTTGAGTAAGCCCCGATCAACGAATCAATAGAAACTGCTTTTCGAGCCGCTGTCATCCGATGGCGGCTCGTTCCATGATGAGCCACCGTTAGTGCCTCCGGCAAATGCACCGCTCATACGCCGACGGCGGTTGCGCAGCCACGTGTAGAGGACAAAGGCAATACCTCCTACCACAAGCAGCGTAATGATCAGTGTGCCCCACTGGAACGTCGGTGGATAGACCGCCACCGAACCGTCCGGATTCGCGTGAGTGTAGGGACGTGAGTAGAAGAACGCGGGGTGAAATGGCATTGACCAGTACCATGGAATACTACCCATCATGTATCCCATCATGAATCCGTCACCCATACCGCCATAGCGGTTCACGACGTAGTTCGTTGTGGTTCCGGTAGGTCCGCGGAAGCTCTGACGCTGTGTCGCCCGCGGCGCACCGTAACGTCCGGTGTAGTCCGATGAACGGTTCATGCGTGAGCCACCGAACGAGTTACGAGCACTTGGGGCCGACCCGAACCGACCCGTTGGGGATGATGAGCGAGGCGCACCGCGCGAAGGGGGCGGAGCCTGCCGTGAACGTGATCCTCCGAAGGAACGGCCACTGCTTGGCGAGCGATAGCTACGACCGTATCCGCCGCGGCGACCACCGAATGAACCACCGCCGCGGCGCTGGGCTAGAGCATCGGTTGGGATGACCCATGCCAGCATAGCAAGCACAAGTGAGGAGAGTACAAGAATGCGCTTCATCGTCAAAAGACTCCTTCGGTCGTCAGCGACCCGTCAATTTCTCGGTAGGTGATCTCGGCGGCAAACTCTGCGCGCTCGGGAATGTTCTTCTTTCCGCCAAACCAGGACCGCAAGCCCCTTCCCTCTTCCACGGTGGGAGCTTTGATGTGCACATACAGTCGAACCACACCGTCCTGCTCTTCGCCATTGCGAACAAGCAGCGTGGAGTCAAGCGTTCCGTCGCTGTCGATGGTAAGCATCTGCAACGTTGATGCCTCTTCTTCCGTAAAGCCAGGGGGCTCGGTACGAACGTTGTCCAGGTAATCCGAAAAGACATTCTTGGTGTAGTGCTGGCCGTCTGCACCGACGTACATGATCAATGCGTCAAAGTCTCCATCCTCACTGATATGAATGAAGACCTCCCGGACCTGATCGAGTTGCTGTCCGTTGTAATAAATGGCTGTCCGCTCAAGGCGTCCATTCCCTTCGATGCTGAGTTCTGGCATAAGACAAGTATACGACGAAGCAATTG
>CAYMTW010000025.1:0-29580 GCA_964393485.1 uncultured Melioribacter sp.
CGAGCGGCAGATGCGACAATAGCGCACCGCCCAGTCCCACGGAATAGATCAGCACTGACATCAGGCGCTGGGAGGATGTTCGGGCATCGAGCAGACGCAGCAGTCCCCACCATGAGAGCATGAGAAGGACCGTTGCGATAAGGTCCGGCGTCATCTGACGTCCGACGGTGATCATCGGCATACTCAGGCCAACGACGGCCGTGGTCATCAGAGCCTGCGTGTAGGGAACGACCCGCTTAGAGACCAAGAACGTCAGCACGAGCAGTCCGGCCATGGCAAGGAGCGCTCCATAGCGCACGGCAATGGCTGTCTGATCAAACATGGTGATGCCGGTGGCAACTATCCATGACGGTAGCGGCGGCGTTGCCGCACTGGAAAGTCCGCCCACGGCATGCGACGATACGTCCAGCCACTGATGCGAGCCTACCATAGCCTGGGCGCGCAGAGCAACATCGGCCTCGGGCCACGGCTGGATCTCCACCGCACCGAGACGCATCAGGTACAGACCCATGATCACAAGGATGACGGCGGCGGCGGTATGCTGACGTTCGGTCATGGGGCCATGTACACGGCTCGTGGAGCAAAGCAGAGCAGAAGCACCACCATAGCCGTCCAGCCGAGAATGGTGCGCCCCCTGCTAAGGGGCTCATCCGACGGAACGTCGGGATGATCGATCTTGATCACAAAGCGGATCATCACCAGCCAGAATACCCACACGTCGCCAAGCTGAAACAGCCACGGGAAGCGCTCGATGGCTCCGGCGATCGATGGGTCTATGGAGTGCTTCAGCCAGAGCAGCCAGCCGGTGGCGTCGGCATCGGAGGTGCCGGAAACCAGCTGGTGGATCAGGCCGATGAGCCACAGGATGGCCAGCGCAAACATGCTCCACCAGAGAAAGCGGGCAATGGTGTGCTGACGCTTACCGATGAGTGCATAGAGAACGTGGCCTCCATCGAGCTGTCCAAAGGGCAGCATGTTAAGCGATGTAACGAACAAGCCGAACCACCCCACACACAGAAACGGGTAGTGGTAGATCTCGTTCATGGGCGGCACAAAGGCCCGGTCGGAAAAGATCTGACGCAGCAGCTCAAAGAGCAGCGTATTGTCAAAGGTGAGGCCGCCAGTGGGAATACCCGTAACGGCATACTCGGGATGGATCGACATCAGGTAGTCCTGCGAAGGCAGAGTGATAAACCCTGTTATCAGGATTACCAGGCACGCTGCAAAACCTGCAAGCGGACCCGATACACCGACGTCAAAAAGTTCGTTGCGCGTCATCATCGGCGAACGCGTGCGGATCACCGCCCCAAAGGTCCCGAAGGGCATAAGCGTGGGCGGCACCGGAATCAGGTACGGCAGCGACGAGGCAATACCATGTCGCATAGCCGCCAGGTAATGTCCGTATTCGTGTGCCAGAAGAAACGACATCGCCAGCACGGCATAGGAAAGTCCGGCTGACCAGTTGGCGATCTCCAGAGGGTTCTGCATGGCCCAGGCCGTGCCGGCCATGGTGCAGGTTGCCAGGGTAGCCGTGATCAATCCAATATGGATGATCACTTCCTTGATGGTAGGGGGCTGCCAGTGCCGCTCGATGCCGGCCGTGGATTGATCGAACCGTTGATAGCCCACGGTTACTCCTCCGATGCCGCGGCGTCGGTCTTCTCAGGCCGCATCTGCGGAAAGAAGAGCACATCGCGGATGGAGTCGTTATTCGTCAGCAACATCACCAAACGGTCGATACCCATGCCCATGCCGGCTGTTGGCGGCAGGCCTACGTCGATGGCATTCAGGAAGTCATCGTCGACAACCATGGCCTCATCATCACCGGCTGCGCGAATGCGCGACTGGTCTTCGAGACGCTCGCGCTGATCCAGCGGGTCGTTCAGCTCGGAGAAGGCATTGGCCACTTCCTTGCCCATGATGAAGAGCTCAAAGCGCTCCACAAGCCCCTTCTCCGTTCTATGTTGCTTGGCAAGGGGCGACATTTCAACCGGATAGTCGATAACGAAGGTCGGCTGGATAAGATGCGGCTGAACCTTGACGCTGAAGATCTCGTCGAGGATCTTCATGGCGCTGGCCTTGGGATCGACGTCCACGTCGATCGAGCGGGCTGCGGCAAGGAGTTCCTCGCGCGATAGACCGCGAAGATTCAGACCCGAGTGCTCGAGGAAGAGATCGAACATCTTGGCCCGGGCAAAGGGGCGAGCAAAACTGATCGTGGTGCCCTGGAAGTCGACGCTTTCGCTGCCGCACGACTCGGTGACGATGCTGTGAAGAAGTTCTTCCGTCATGTCCATCATCCACCAGTAGTCCTTGTAGGCCACATAGATCTCCATGGCCGTGAACTCCGGATTATGAGTCTTATCCATTCCCTCGTTGCGGAAGTTCTTCGAGATCTCGTATACGCCCTCAAAGCCCCCTACAATCAGGCGCTTCAGATAGAGCTCGTCGGCAATGCGCAGGTAGAGCGGAATGTCCAGTGCGTTATGATGCGTCACAAACGGACGGGCCGTGGCGCCGCCGTAGATCGGCTGAAGAATCGGCGTTTCCACCTCGAGGTAGCCGCGGTCATCGAAGAACCGACGCATGGCCCGGATGATGAGCGAACGCTTGATGAACGTGTCTTTGATGTCGTGATTGGCGATCAGATCCAAATACCGTTTGCGATAGCGCTGCTCTTTGTCGGCAATAGCGTCGTAGCGGGTTACCGAGCCGTCCTCGTGAACCTCCTCCTTGCCGACCGGGATCGGCGTGATGGACTTCGTCAACATCGTTACGGTCTTGGCATGCACGCTGATCTCTCCCATGCGCGTGCGGAACACAAAGCCCTCGATGCCAATGATGTCGCCCAAGTCAAACAGGCGCAGGTTGTCATACATCGCCCCCAGCTCGTCCTGCTTGAGGTAGATCTGCAGGCGTCCGTGCATGTCCTGAATGTGACAGAACGAGGCCTTCCCCATCTTGCGCATCGACATGATGCGTCCGGCTACGCGGACGTTGGCAAGGGGCTCCGGGGCCTCATCGACAAACGTCGCAAGGATCTCGGCCGTGCTGTGCGTTTTATCGAACGACTCGGGATACGGATTGATTCCGAGTTCTCGGAGCTCTCGCAGCTTGTCGATGCGGATCAGCTCCTGTTCGTTGCGTGGATGGGTGGACATCGTCAGGGGTCCTGTTGACAGGTGAAAAACAGAATCACAAAAATAGCCGATGCGCCTTACTGACGCTGACGTCGCTGCTTGCGGGCTTCGAACATGACGACGGCAGCGGCTACTGAGGCATTGAGCGAAGACACCGCTCCGTACATCGGGATCTGCACCACATGGTCACACAGCGCACGCACACTCGGGTGCAGTCCCTCGCCTTCACTACCGATAACGATCAGCGTTGGACCGACATAGACATCTTCTGAGTACTCGCTGGTGGCGGGAAGTGCCGTACCCACCACGTTCCACCCAAGCGTCTTGCAGTACTTGAGTGTTTCCGAAACGCGGGCCACTTTGGCTACGGGCAGCGTTTCGAGGGCACCGGCCGAGGCCTTGATGGCCGTGGGCGTGATCGGGGCACTGAACTTCGATGGCAGGATCATCCCGAACACACCAGCCCCTTGCGCACTGCGCGCGATGGCACCTAAGTTGTGCGGATCCGTGATACCATCAAGCACGGCGATGAGCGGTTCAGATTCGTGCCCCTTGGCCTGCGCGAGAAGCTCATCAAGGGAAAGGGGCTCGCGGGCCGCCCGAAGGGCGATCACGCCCTGGGCGTCGTTGACGGATAGCCCAAGCGAGCGCTCGAGGTCGTTGAACTTGCGCCGGTCCATGGTCGAACAGACAATGTCGCGCTTGCGAGCTTCGCTGCGTAACCACTGCATGGTGGCATCGTCGATGCCATAGGCCACAAGGATCTTTTCAATGTTGGCGCCGGCGGCAAAGGCTTCGCCGACAGCCCTACGTCCGACGACGTAGCTAGAGGCAGGTGTTGGGGTATCGCTCATGCGTGTGCCGCCAGAATGGTCTCAAGCGTCGTCGCAAGTCGCACAACATCAGCAAACGACGTATAAAGCGGAGCAGGGGCCATGCGGATCACGCTCGGCGTGCGCCAGTCCACGATCACACCGTGGGCAATGAGGGCTTCGAAGATGTCACGTCCGTGACGGTCAAAGTGTACGCTCAGCTGAGCGCCGCGCTGCTGCGGATCGGACGGAGTGATGATACGGATCCAGTCACGATCTCCGATCACCTCATGAAGCAGTTGCTGCAAAAAACCAGTCAGCTGATCTCGCTTGGCCGATATGCGCCCCATGCCTGCACGATCGAAGATCTCCAGCGATGACATCAGCAGGGCCAACGGCAGGACCTGGGCATTGGAAAGTTGCCACCCATCGGCTCCGTAGGACGGATCAAAGGAGTGCGCCATTGAGAATCGCGTCGCTTCATCGTTCCCCCACCAGCCGGCAAGTCGCGGCAGATCTGCGCGGTCAGCATAGCGCTCATGCACATACAGTCCGGCCACAGCGCCGGGTCCGGCGTTCAAATACTTGTACGAGCACCACACGGCAAAGTCGGCATCCCAGTCGTGGAGACAGAGCTCCACATTGCCAATGGCATGGGCAAGATCAAAGCCAGCCAGAGCACCCGCTTCGTGGGCGGCACGGGTGATGGCCGCGATATCGAAGAACTGTCCAGTGTAGAAGTGCACGCCACTGAAGAGCACCAACGCTGTCTCGTGTCCACGCGTGCGGATCGCTTCGAGAATATCCTCCGTGGTGAGCGTTGACTCTCCTTGACGGGGAGCGATCTCGATCATCGATGTGGCCGGGTCGAGACCATGCAAGCGGATCTGACTCTCGATCGCATAGCGGTCCGACGGGAACTCGCCCCCTGCCAGAAGAATGGCGTGGCGTTGCGCGGTAGGACGGTAGAACGATGTCATCATCAAGTGCAGGTTCACCGTCAGGGTGTTCATGGCCACTACTTCGTGCGGACGTGCCCCGACAAGGCGAGCAAGGGGCTCCGCAAACCAGCGGTGATAGGAATACCAGGGGCGGCGGGACTGAAAGTGACCTTCGACGCCGTAGCGGCGCCAGTCATCGAGCTCTTCGCGGACTAACGTTTCGGTCGTGGTAGGCTGCAGTCCAAGGGAATTGCCACAGAAATAGGCCACGTCGTGACCCGATCGCTGCGGAAAGACAAACAGCTCACGGTAGGATGCCAATGCATCCTCGGCATCAAGCTGCGCCGCCTGGTCGGACCATGTGGTATGATGAGACGTCATTCGTGTCTGTTACTCTTCGTGTGGTTGCGGGTTTATGATGCTAATTTGCGGTTTTGTTTTTCAATGGGGACCATTTCATGTCACGGATGCGCACAATTGTGGCTCTGGCCACCCTTGCCGGAGCGCTGGCCATCATGGGGTGTGATGCGATTCACTTCATGGATCGTAAGCGCACGATGAAGCTGCCATGCCGTCGTGACACCAAGAAATGGATGACTGAATGTGAGACAATCCTGGGTCAGAACGGCTACACGGTTGTTGATCGTGACCCCGATGCCAACGTTATCATCGCTCAGGATTCGATCACTGATGTCGAATACCGCTACACCCTTTTGGTGCGAACCTTCCGCATTCAGCATACGGGCGATTCGGCCTTCGTTGACGTGTACTCCGTATCGACGCGCCTGGACGGTAGCGACGTCACGCAGACCTGGGATAGGAAGTGGTCGGGCGAAGAGGTGAAATCTTGGATGCGCCCAATTCTCTCGCAGCTCGAGGCCGGCTGCAGCACATCCACTCCACTGGGCCCGTCAGACCGACGCTAGCGTTCCATCTGGAACGTCCAGCTCCATCATGAGCATGGCCGAGGCAACGGTCTTGCCCTGCGCATCGAGTTTGAGCGATACCGTGCCGCCCCCTCCCAGAATGTTTGGGAGCAGGAAATTCACGGCCCAGAGGTTGGGCAGCTCATAGCGTTCCACGGTTCCATGGCACATGCCGGCAAAGTACTGCTGCACCCGCTCGGCCGTCAGATGGTCGCGTAGGATGGGGTACCACTCAGGCTTGAATGCGATCACGCCGCAGTTGGCAGCGTCGCCCTTGTCACCGCTGCGCGCATGGGCGATCTGGGATAGTCTGATCTTCATGGCGCAAATGTACGAAGGGGGCCCATTGTTCGTCTTGTGGGCCGGAATCAGGGCAGAATCCAGTAATTTTGCCCCTCATCACCACGCAACACTTCCAATTCGAGACCGGAGGCCGCTATGGACCGGATCATGTTCAAATCGAAGATCCACAGAGCTCGCATCACGCAGGCCGACCTTTACTATGAAGGCAGCCTGACGATCGATGTGGACCTGATGGAGCAGGCTGACCTTCTGGCGTATGAGAAGGTTTCGGTGGTGAACATCAACAACGGCGAACGCTTCGAAACCTACGTCATTCCAGGCACGCGCGGCAGCCGCGACATCTGCCTGAATGGCGCCGCTGCACGCAAGGGACATGTTGGCGACGAGATCATCATCATCAGCTACACGACAATGCCCGACGAGGCTGCACGCCAGTGGCAGCCTACGGTGGTCCTGGTCGATGCCGATAACATCCCAGTCAGCGTGAGCAGTAGTGTTGAGGCCTACACGCATTACCCGCCTCTATCGTGATCGATCAGTCGCCTTCGACAACGCCCCTTGCCGTTGTGATCCTTGCCGCTGGTAAGGGCAAACGCATGGGTGATCCCGAGCGGGCCAAGGTCCTGACGCCACTGTTCGAAAAGCCCCTTCTGGGCTACGTGCTCGATCAGGCCTCCTCGCTCCATCCAGCCCGCATCGTGGTGATCATCGGACACCAGCGCGATGCCGTACGAGGCTTTGTTTCGGATTACTCCTCGGCCGCCGTTTGCGCCGAACAACTCGAGCAGCTCGGTACGGGTCATGCTGTGATGCAGACTCGACAGGCCCTTGAAGGATTTGATGGTCATGTGCTCATTCTGAGCGGTGACGTGCCTCTGGTGCGTGCATCGACACTGCAACATCTTGTCGATCAGCATCGAAGATCTGCGGCCGTTGCTACGGTGCTCTCAGCCCGTGTGCCGGACCCCTCGGGGTATGGACGCATCCTTCGCAATGGTGAAGGGGCTTTGCAGGCCATCGTCGAGCATAAGGATGCCACCGATGAGCAGCGCGCTATCGACGAGATCAACTCGGGTATCTACGTGGTTGATGCAGCATCGCTCTTCGATGCCCTCTCGCAGGTTGGTAACAGTAACGCCCAACAGGAGTATTACCTGACGGATATCATCGGGATCTTCGCCGCGCAGGGACGCGCCATTAGCGCTTGGTGCGGTCCGTCCTGGGAAGAACTACACGGAATCAACACGCCAGTGGACCTTCAGCGGGCGGCCGATATCATGACCTCCGGGATGCTTTCCTAATGATCACACAGATCGACCATATCGGCATTGCCGTGCAAGACATTGACGCATCGATGAACCTCTATCGCACGATCTTCGGCGTGGAGAACTTTCACCGCGAACAGGTCCCGACGCAAGGCGTCGATGTTGCTTCGTTTGAACTCAACGGCGTGCGTATCGAGCTCACGGCTGCCCTAACCGAGACCTCACCCATCGCCACCTTCATTGCCAAGCGCGGCGAGGGCATCCATCACGTGGCATTCCGCAGCGATACCATTCAAGACGATCTCAACCGACTCGGTTCCGACGGCCTGCGCCTTGTGCATACCGAGCCGCAGATGGGCGCTCACGACATGCTGATCGCCTTTCTGCATCCATCATCCACGGGCGGAGTTCTCATGGAGCTCTGCACGCCCAAGCACTGAAGCACTACAGCCATGGCACGTCTGACATTGCTGCGACACGGCGAGTCGCAATGGAACCTCGAAAACCGTTTTACCGGATGGGTCGATGTGGACCTCTCCCCGAAGGGCGAAGCCGAAGCACAACGTGCCGGCGCGCAGTTGCGCGAGGTTCCGGTGGACGTGCTGTTCACGTCGGTCCTGAAGCGTGCCATGCGCACGGCGGACATCGCGCTGGCGCAGGCCGGCAAAACGGGACTCCCAACGCACCGCGATCAGGCCCTCAACGAACGTCACTATGGAGACCTGCAGGGTCTGAACAAGGCCGAAACGGCCGAGAAATACGGCACCGAACAGGTCCACATCTGGCGTCGGTCCTATGATGTGCCACCGCCTGGCGGTGAGTCGCTCAAAGACACCCGCGAGCGCGTAGCCCCCTACTTCGAAGAGCATATCGCACCGCTTCTGCGCGCCGGAACCAATGTTCTGGTGGTTGCGCACGGCAACTCGCTGCGCTCACTGATCATGCTTATCGAACACCTTACGCCAGAAGAGATCCTCAAGACCGAGATCGCCACGGGCGTTCCGATCACCTACGAACTTGACGTCGATCTGCACGTTGTATCGAAGACTGTCCTTACCTCCCCCAGCGAGTAACATGAAAACCATTATCCTGTCAGCCCTGGCCTGCCTTGCGCTGGCAGCTACGGGCATGGCGCAGAGCGCACAGCCACCGGCCGTGCTGCGGGCCATGAAGGCCGAGCTCGACCGGACCATGTCCGGTCTCTCAGGCAAGCAGCCCGCCCCCTACTTCCTCTCCTATGCCGTGGCCGAGGTCAACACCACGGTCATCACAGCCTCGATGGGCGGCATTGACGTGAACACCACCAGTCGCAACCGCATCCTAGATGTGGACCTGCGCGTGGGAAGTCACGCTCTGGATAACACCCGCAGCATCCGCGGAGTGGCGTTTGAGATGGGAAGGGGCACGCGTGGCGTGGAAATGCCTTCGGGCGACGATGAGCGCTCACTCCGCAGCATCATCTGGTCAGCCACGGACAAAGCCTACCGCTCGGCGGCCGAACGCTACGGGAAGGTGCTGACGAACCTTCAGGTGAAGGTACGCGAAGAAGACAGCTCGGCCGACCTTTCGCGGGAGAAGCCGATCGTTTCGATCTCGGAGCCGGTGGACTTTCAGTTCGATACGGCCATGTGGCGCGATAGGGTGCGGTATCTGAGTTCGCTTTGTGCCGGACGTGAACACATCCTCTCCGGACGGGTGTCGTTTCAGGCAGATCTGTTGGTGAAGTACTTCGTCAACTCCGAAGGTTCGATGATCGTTACGTCAGAACCGATCGTAAAGATGTTTCTTATCGTCAAGAGTAAGGCCGATGACGGCATGAGCCTGCCGCTGTACGAGAGCTACTCGGCCTATGGGGCGGACAGGCTTCCATCTCGGGACCAGATGGAAAAGGACCTGCGCCGGCTGCTGGACCTGTGCGTGAAACTCCGTACAGCCCCGTTGACAGAAACGTACTCGGGTCCGGCGATTCTCTCCGGCCGCAGCGCCGGCGTCTTCTTCCACGAGATCTTCGGTCACCGCGTCGAGGGTCACCGCCAGAAAGACGTCAACTCAAGCCAGACCTTCAAGACGTTTCTGGGCAAGAAGATCCTGCCGTCGTTCATTAACGTCGTGTTTGACCCCACGAAGAAAGAGCTGGGCGGCAAGGACATCGTCGGTGCGTTTGAGTTTGATGACGAGGGCCAACCCGGACAGCGCGTTGTTGCCGTTGAGCAGGGCATTTTCAAGAACTTCCTGATGTCGCGCGCACCGATCGAGAACTTCCCCGCCTCCAACGGTCACGGCCGACGTCAGCCGGGACTCAAGACCGTTTCGCGTCAGTCCAACCTGATCGTCGAATCCACACAGACCGTCTCCATTGATTCCCTGCGCAGCGCGCTTCGTGCCGAGTGCCGACGTCAGAACAAGGAATACGGGCTGCTCTTCGAAGACATTCAAGGGGGCTTTACCTTCACCGGCCGCACGGTTCCGAATGCCTTTAACGTGCAGCCGCTGGTGGTCTATAAGATCTTTGCCGACGGACGTCCCGATGAGCTGGTACGCGGGGTGGACCTGATCGGCACGCCGCTGACAACGTTCAACAACATCGTGCTAGCAGGTAACGACCTGGGCATCTTCAACGGCGTCTGCGGCGCCGAGTCCGGCGGTGTTCCGGTGAGCGCCAGCTCGCCAAGTCTGTTGGTATCGACTATTGAAGTGCAGAAGAAGCAGAAGTCACAGGCCAAGCCACCGCTGCTCTCCGACCCCACCCTCACCGGCAA
Organism: uncultured Melioribacter sp.; assembly: GCA_964393485.1. Classification (GTDB taxonomy): domain Bacteria; phylum Bacteroidota; class Ignavibacteria; order Kapaibacteriales; family Kapaibacteriaceae; genus UBA10438. Next base: position 10,147 of record CAYMTW010000025.1, read on the forward strand.
TGGCGGAGGTCAGCCATGAACATGTTCCGCACGCCCCTTGCCCTACTCGTCCTGACTCTTGCATCCGCTGCAAGCGTCCACGCACAGGTTGATCCCCGTGTGGTCTTCGATGCTATGCGCACCGAGATGCAGCGCTCAATGAGCGAGCTGCACCTGGGTGACTTGCCGCGTCCGTACCACATGGAATACCTGCTGCAGGTGCGCCGCGCAGTGAACGCGCATGCCGTGCTGGGCACCATTGAAGATCTCGACTCCGGCATTACGGCCCGTCTGACGGTGCGTGTGCGGGTGGGAGGACCGGTCTTCGACAACACGAACTTCTTCGACGTCAGCCTGGGCTTTTTCGGTTCAAGCGATGATGAGGAGGGCTTCCGCAACCGTCGCATTCCGTTCGAGATCACCGCCGAGGCCCTGCGTCGGGAGTTGTGGCTAGCCACCGATGCCTGTTACAAGCAGGCCGTGGAGATCTACGCCAAGAAGCAGGCCTCGCTGAAGAACCGCACGCGCAAGGATACCACCGACGATTTTTATCTGATGCCCGGACGCATCATCAGCGAAGTGCAGCCCGAGACGCGCATCGACCTTGGCACGCTGAGTAACCTGATCATTGATCTCAGTGCCGTGTTCCGCGACTATCCGTCGATCCACGCCTCGCGTGTAGGTATTGAGGTGATCCCCGAGGAAACGTTCTACATCAGCTCCGAAGGCATGGAGATGCATAAGACCGAGATGACCACCGGTCTTGAAGTGATCGCTACCACACAGGCACCCGACGGTATGCCACTGGCGCAGACCTATGCTGCCTACGGTTTCACTCCGGCGGATCTGCCCGAGCGTACCCGCCTGCTGTCCGATGTGCGGCGCACAGCTGAGGTGCTAAACAAGCAGACAACAGCGGCAACCATCGAGGCCTACTCCGGACCCGTCCTGTTTGAGGGTCAGGCAGCCGGATCTCTGCTGGGTCAGCACTTCGCCCCTTATCTCGTTGCGCAGCGAGCTCCGCTCTCCGAAGGGGGCTTCTCCACCAACGAGCGCTCAATGGCGTTTCAGAACACGATCGGCGCCCGCGTGCTTCCCGAGTTCCTGTCAGTGAGCGACCTGCCCACAACCACGAGCTTTGGCGGGCGCGCCGCCGCTGGTAGCTACCGCACCGACGACGAGGCCATGGAAGCCGAGAATGTCACGCTGGTCGATAAGGGCTATCTGCGCGCGCTCCTATCATCACGCATCCCTACAAAGCGGATCAAGGCAACCAATGGCCATCAGCGAGGTGGCGGGGCAATGTTCAGCGTGCTGGACGTCAGCACGAAAGATGCCAAGAAGCAACTCGCTCAAGCCGAGATGAAGAAGCGCCTCTTGAAACTCGTCAAGGACCGCGACCTTCCCTATGGGATCATCGTGCGCACGGCCATGGACCAGAACATGCTCTTTACCGGCGTCGTTCGCCAGCTCGGCAACGAACTTCCTGTGGGTCAAGGCGAAGGTAAACTCGGCGTGTTGGAATCCTACCGCATCTACCCGGACGGACGCGAGGAGCTCATCCGTGGCATCGAAGCCGCCGGCATCGCCCCCGCGCTGTTCAAGGACATCCTAGCCGTGTCGAAATCCACCACCGTCCACAACTTCCTCGCACCCGCCGTTATACCATCGTTTATCTCCGGCGGCTCGTCCTACCTTATCTCCACCATACACACGCCCGACCTTCTGATCGAAGACGTCGAGATCCGACCGCTTGAAGGCGACATGCCTAAGCCCCCGGCGATGGCAAGCCCAATGGAGTGAGGGACGCTTCGCGTGGGGGGACGCCTTCGGCGTAGGGGGACGGCTGCGCCGAAGGGGGACGCCTTCGGCGTAGAGGGACGGCTGCGCCGTGGAGGGGCAGCTTCGCTGCGGTGGGACGCCTTCGGCGTAGGGGGACGCCTTCGGCGTAGGGGGACGCCTACGGCGTAGGGGGACGGCTTCGGCGCAGGGGGACGGCTGCGCCGTTGGGGGACGGCTGCGCCGTAGGGGGACGATTGGGGAATGACAGAGTTACTGAATTACGGAGTTACTGAGTTACAGTGTCACGTGATCACCGAGTCATTTTTCATTTGTCATTTGTCATTTGTCATTTGTAATTCGTCCTCGGTCATTGGTCATCGGTCATTTTCTCAAGTACTTCCGTAATTCAGTAGCTCACCCGCACTCCTACATACACCATGCGGGGGTCGAGCGGGCCCCAGGCGAGGGAGGCATCGAAGGCGGAACCGAGCGGGTTGTCAGAGCCGAGGATGGGCATTTGCTGGATGAAGTTGGTTGCATTTTCAATGCCAAGGTAGAGATCATACTCACCAAAGCGGCGAGTGAGCTGACCATTAATGCGCCACCATGCTGGGAAGGTGCCACTAGCATAGGACGCGTAGGCTGACGATGTGATGACGGGCACTCGGCCGGGGCCGTTCCAGGCAAGGGTCAGATCCGCCTGCCAGAGGTTGTCGGAGGTTGCATACGATACGGTGCTGAGAACGCGCAGGCGGCTTGTCATGGGCTTCTGCTGGGCCACACCGCCGTATGGCGCCACGATGTCCACCCAGCGTCCGGCTAGGAGCAGATCCAGACGCGGCACAGGAGAGTAGATCACCTGGGCCATGACGTTAGTGGCGTAACTCTGGCCGGCGAGATTAGTGACAAAGACCTCGGAGGTTGAACGGTCAAAGTCAACGACGAGCTGATTGGTAAACGCCGTGTGATAGACCTCGGCATCGAGGGTTAGGGGGCGCCCCCTGAATTCGAGATTAGCCGTGACAGAAGCTCCAGCGTTCCAGGCATCTTCGGGACGAAAGATCGGATCGAAGACAACCTTACGGGAGTTGATGAACGAAGAAAGGTTCTCTGCTACAACGTTGGCAACACGCCAGCCCCTTCCGGCTGATGCACGAATCGAGACGACATCGCTGACCGACCACTTGACGTGCGCGCGCGGCACAAAGCGTCCTCCATACATGTTGTGATGATCGTAGCGCATGCCCACCAGGGCCGTAATGGACTTCGACGGCTGCAGCGTGAGCTCGGAGTAGACGCCGGGCACGCGCTCGCTGCGGGAGAAACCATCTGCCAGCACCGATTCATCCACATCGTCCATCAGGTATGAAAACCCGGATACAAGCTTGAACTCATCGCTAAAGGGCAAGGCTGCCACACCCCGCACCTGCAGAGTATTCTGTACACTACCGGCTCGACGCAGCCCGAAGGTCGATGTCTGATCATGCGTCGCTCCGGAGACCACCAAGGAAAGACCACTCCCCTCCATGTCCTCGAAGGGATTTAGAAGGCCAAACTTGACAAACCCGTCCAGACGTGAGATGTCGGTGGTAATGTCATAGGAACCCCGCAACGTCGAATCCGGATGCACATGGATATCCTCGTGATGGCCCAGCACGCTCTGGCCCGATTGATATCGGTCACGTAAGCCCCGTACAAAGACCTGCCACTCGATCTCGTCGTTGTTGAAGTTCCACCGATGCACGGCATTGATCTGCCTGAATGTTGGCACATCGGCAAACCCGTCACCATTGTTGTCCATAGCCATGTCCATGATCCGTCCGTGCACCATGGTCATGGTGCTTAGTTCGTCGGTCACATGCTGTGCCCCGTAAAGATTCAGCTCGTAGCGCTGCATCGTATTGGCGTAGGCGTTCACATACAGTGAAGGGGCTGTACGCGGATTGTGCATGCAGATGTTGATCTGCCCTGTGACCGATTCATAACCGTTGGTGACGGTGGAAGATCCCTTGGAAATACTGATCGACTCCATGAAGGGCCCCGGCACGTGGTCGAGCGCAAACGGCATCTCCACGCCGCGGATCAGCGGTACGGCCTCGACAAGGAACTGTGTGTAGATGCCGCGAAGACCCAACAGCTGGATCTGCTTGGCCCCGCTGACGGCATCGGAAAAGGAGACCTCCACCGACGGGTTCTTTTCGAAGGACTCGGCCAGTGAACAACAGGCGGCCTTGTTCAGGTCCGAGCGCGAGATCACCTCCGTACGGATGGGTGCCGCAATGATGCCGCTCTGTTCGGCCTCAACAGTGATAGCGCTACCCGAGCTGGGCTGCAGATCAACGATCACCGTGTCACTTGACGCGACCAGAGTGCGCGAGACGTATCCCGGCGCGCGCACCACCAGTGAATCCGATGATGCCGTTCTCTTCAGGACAAATGAGCCCACAGAATCCGTCAGCACGCCCCCGCTGGCCCCCTTCCAGAACACGGTGGCCCGAATCAAAGGGCGGACAACCCCATCAATATCGGGTCCGCGCACCAGGCCGCGCAGCTCCTGGGCCCCCACCAAGAAGGGGGCAAGCCACATAATGGCTGCAGCCACGACCACCAACCGGAACCAGGCACGAAACTCGGTTATTCCGCATCGAGAAAGCATGGCGCAATAATACGGAAAACGCTCCCGGATAGTATATTGCCCAACGATGAAACGGCTCCCGATAATCCTTGCCTTGCTTCTGTCTGTTCTCACGGCTCAGGCTGTGCAGATCACACTGCAGTATTTTCAGGCAAAGTCCAATGGAAATGCCATCGTTGTTGAGTGGAAGTCGACCGTCGAGGCCGATGTCGTTGCATACGATGTCGAGCGCGCTGGAGCTGATAACGTCTTTCGCTACGTTGGCAGTGTAAGTGCCAGGGGAAGCAATCAGTCGTATTCGTACACCGATGATGAAGCCTTTGGCAAGCGCGACGGAAATGATGGAACGGTGGCGAAGAATTACTTCACCTATCGCCTTAAGGTTGTTACGTCCGATAAGAACATCAGCTACACCAACACCGTCGGTGTCGTCCACAACGTCAGTGGTATCAAACGCACGTGGGGAATGATCAAGGAGATGTTCCGCTGAGCAACGCCCTGCGACTCTTCAGCGGCAATGCATCGCGAATGGGATTTGTCCTGTTCGCGTTTTTACTTTTAGTGCTCCCGGTTGCCGCTACTGACGACCTCCCTGAGCGCTGCGGAGCGAGTGTGCGAAGCAGTCACGACCGGATCCACGGTCTGAAACACGGTACCATTCAAGCCGCGCGTCCACTTCTGGCCAGATTTACGGATTCACCCAGCAAGCGCTTCCGTGTCCACTTTGATACGACCGGACCTGACGCCGTCGATATGGTAGATTCGAGTGCAAACGGCATCCCGGATTACATCGATGCGTGCATTGGTTCGCTGGAGCACGCATGGGCCGTTGAGATCGATACGCTCGGATATCGGCAGCCACCGGAGGATGGGACGGACGGCGGGTCTGCGGCACTTGATGTGTACGTGCGGAATCTTGCGCCATCAGGATTCTACGGTATGGCCTCGCCCGATCGACTGATCAGTCAAAGTCCAACGGATCGATGGACTTCGTACCTGGAGATCGACAACAACTACAGTGCAACCGACTCCACGTCAAACGGGAGACCTTCCTATACAACGACAGGTCTTGATGCCCTACGGATCACCTGTGCACATGAGTTTCACCATGCCATTCAGAACGGATCATATGCATTCCTGAATCTGCACAGAATGTTCTACGAATTGACGTCCACATGGATGGAAATGCGCTGCTGGCCGCAGGTCCGCGATTGGGCCTTTTACGCTTCAGCGGTGCTCAACCGCCCGTCGAACTGGCCCCTTTCACGATCCTCAGGTCAGAATGGCTATGTATGGGGCTGGTTTGGCAATGTCCTTGCAGCGCTCCCCGGCAATGTGATGAGAACAACATGGGAGAAGATCGGCGACCGCCAAACACCATTTGCTGCGCTCGTTGCATCATGCGCTGAGAGTGGGACTTCCCTTGATGATGCATTCTGCATTGCAGCTGACGCACTTTACCGAACGGGATCGCGCGGCGCAGGTAATACAATCCTTCCAGGCGCAGAGCTTCTTCCGGAGCTGGCTGTGAATTCAACGTTTGATGTTGTCGGCTCGAGCTCAACCTTCACGGGGAACATCGCCCCCTTCGAGATCCTGGCCTTCAGGTTCAACCTTACCTCGTCATCTGGTGAGCGGGCTGCCGCCGATGCACTCTTGACGCTGAATGATGCACGGATCATCGCGTCGGATTCCCTGCGCGATCGGTTTCAGTCCTACACGATCAGCATAACGCCTAGTCCTTCGATGTTGGACGTACCGATCTCGACAACTGGCTGGGGCGCTCGCCTGCAACCGGATGCGCACTGTCTCATCGTTGCGGGGATCACGCTGCTTGAAAGTGGTACTATCTTTCCGCAGCCACTGGAGCTTGCCGCATCTGCAGATCTGTATGTGCCTATTCCCGGAGCATCCGTCGGTGATGCGGTACGGTTGTCGCTCCTCGACCTCTCCATGCGACCTGTGCAGACAACTGTCAGTTCGTCGGTTAGTATCTATCAGCGGCGGCTGGTAGCAACCCTACCGGTCAATCGGGATGTTGCGCCAGGACCCTATCTGCTGTTTGTCGATGATGGCGCCCATCCAGCAGCAATGCATAAGATTTACATCCGATGAATGCCATCCTCGATATCGTGGGGCTTTCAAAGCGTTTTGCACGTCGCACTGTCGTCAAAGACGTTACTCTACAGGTTCAGTCAGGTGAGGTCCTTGGCGTGATCGGATCGAACGGATCCGGAAAGTCTACCCTCATCAAGATGATCGCTGGGCTCCTTCGTCCCGACAACGGTTTGATGGTACTAACGATCGATGGCGTGCCGGTACCTTCGCTGCGGGTTCACGAACAGTGCGGACTGGTTGCACCGTATCTCGAACTCTATGATGAGTTCACCCCCTTAGAGCTCCTGCAACTCCATGCAGACCTTCATGGTCAGCCGCACGATACTACAAGAAGCCACGCGCTACTAGAGCGATTTCAGATTCAGGATGCGTCTTCACGCTTAGTACGGGGCTTTTCAAGCGGTATGCGGCAGCGCGTCGCTATCGCCCTTGCTCTGAGTCTGCACCCTCCACTTCTCCTGCTCGACGAGCCCAGCGTCACACTGGACGAAGCAGGCCGCGCGGCCCTTTCGCTTTGCATCAGCGACGCTCGTCAGCACGGATCGATTGTGATCCTCGCCACAAACGACGATCGTGAACGGACACTGTGCGATCGGGTTGTACGAATGAGCGAATGACGCGCATCGCGTCCCCCGCACCTCATTCATTATTCACCAAACTCGCGGAAGCGATAGCTAAAGGTAAGTAAGACAACACGGCGCAGAAGGACCGTGCTGCGATCCTCGGTGAAGACATTTGAGAAGGTTCGATTCACATCGTTGTTCTGGTTGAGCGCATCACGTACGCTGAGCTCGAGCTGACCACGGTCGCCATCAAAGAGCGACTGCTTGAGGGCGACGTTGAGCAACGTGATGTTCTGATTAAAGCCGGCCGTGAGGCCCCCATTTTGACGATTCGAGACGTCGGCTGTCAGACGGCATCCCTTCCACACGGTCCAGGTCATGTTCGCTGATGCACTAGTGGACGCGAATCGGTTGTTGAAGTCACGTTGAAGGGAATTAGAAACGCTACCACCAGAATAATCAGCACTGACGGCCATCGTCAGCGTTTCTCCCAGGTCGTACTCTACCCAGAGACTTACGGAAGCGCCCGGCGATGCAGCCTCATTCCGGGCTTGATTGATCAGTCCGGGCGTCATCCCGTACCTCAACGTAAAACTCGCACCCAGCCTCAGAGGAAGTGTATCGACGCGAAATGAGAAGTATCCAGAGAGTTCAGATGAATAAGCGCCATTGAGATTCACCGGGCGTGTTAACTGAGCCCCCTGAAGCAGTGGTGTTCCATCTACCACCGAATCACGTGCGGCGATGATCGTACTCGTTCCGATATAGTCCCTTGTCATTCCGACGTTCATCGAGATATACCCCCATCCATCGATCGATGGGATGGAGCTGTGATAGAAGCCGCGCACAGTGTGAGTAACTGATTGTCGCAGATCGGGCGTGCCGATGGAAAGTAACAGCGGATTCGAGTTGTCCAGCACATTCTGCACCTGTGAGATCGTCGGCAGTTCTGTTGCCATCGAGTATCCAGCCTCGGCATACCCATCATCCATACTGGTGAACGTAAAGGACACCCACGGAAGAACGTTTCGAAAGGCCTTCGATGTGGTAATCGTCGACGGAAACGTACTGCGGCCGCTAAGGTCAGCCGCTTGAAACTGCAGACCGGATGAGATGCGAATGGTAGAATCATGCCAGATGTAGGCAACACTTGATGTCAGACGCGATAGGTCCTGCTCAAATGCATTCGACAGCGCCGTGTCTATTAGCGTGTATGCCCCCTGACCAAGAGGCGCGATCTTCGTGCGACGGTCGGCGCTCGATTTGAGTAGTTCGCCATTTGCCGAAAGCGCCAACTCGCTCTTCTCTGAAAGGGGCTCCGTGTAGGAAACCTTAGGGGCAAGCTGAACGCGCTGGTCCATCTGCGTACCACGCTGGTCGGTGGTGTCAGCAATTGCGGGCATAGCTGCACTGCCGGCAAGCGCATTAAGTCGATTAGTCCAATCCGTTGCCGAGCGATTCACTACTGCTTCGATCTCGACGCTGCGACGGGGTTTGGCAAAGCGATGCCGAATGTTCACGCTAGCAGAGATCGTAGAGCCATCAGATTCACTGCCGGAGCGTGAGCTATTGGTGCTGAGTGTATCGCTACCATTGGTGGTCGTACCGGCAAATCGCGAGTCCGTGGTGGCATTGTTGAATCGAAAGCTCGAACCAACCGACAGCTGTGAGCTGCTATCAAGATCGATCTTCGAACTCAGTCGAACACTATGACTGGTCGCAGTGCGCACCGACGTGTCAGCCTGACGAAAGCGCTGATCAGCAAGTTCTGGGGTCACGAACTGCCGAAGGAGCGACGTTGCAACGTCGGTGACACGATTTCGTGCGGTATACGACCCCGTGACCTTGATCGGTCCTTTGGTATTGGCAAACGTCGTAGCTACCGATTGCGTCTGCGTTATCCCCTGCTGCTCAGAATCGAAGAAGTCATCGAAGGTCCCATCGTTGACGATCACCATCGAGTTGCCATCAGAGGATGCAGACTCTGGTCCTACGGCACGGAACACGTCGTTGAAGTCAAATCTCTGATTGTTGATATTGTTTGCCATCGCCAGCACGGACAGGCGATAGGTTGAATCGAACCGATTGAAACTTCCAGATCCTTGGTATCGGCCCTGCAGACCGTATCCCGCCTGCGCCTTCCCGAAGTAACCGAAGCGCTTATCCTGCTGCGTGACGATGTTGATGGTCTTCGTGGTCGATTGCTCATCGGCACCAGTGAATTGTGCCGCCTCACTCTTCGTATCGTAGATCTGGACCTTATCGACGATATCAGCTGGAAGATTCGAAAGGGTCGACATCGCATCGGCCCCGAAAAATGAGAGTCCATCTACGAGCACCTTGTCGACCTCTTCGCCAAAGGCTCGGATCTTCCCACCGTCGAATGCAACTCCGGGTAATTGCTTGATGAGCTTGTCGGCATCCGCGTCGGGGACAACCTTGAAAGCCAAGGCATCATACTCTGTCGTGTCACCTCGCTGCATCGTCCGCAATCGGCTCTGGGTCACAAGGACTCCGGTGCCGATGATGGAGGTTTCTCGCAGTGCTATTGTATCGAGTTCTCCGCCTGTACTCTCGATGGTGACTGTATCATGAAAGGGGCGATACCCCACGTAGCTTACGTGGATCAGCGCGCGACCACCCGACACTCCGCGCACGACGAAGCGTCCACGCCGGTCCGTAATGGCACCACCAGAAACCGAGTCTCCAACTCTTGTAACCACGACTGTCGCACCGAACAACCCACGCCGAGCGGCACTATCCACAACAGTTCCACGAAGCTCCCGACGCTGTGCCGTTGCAACTACCTGGACAAGTACCAATGCTACCAGCACGGACATCACATTCCGCATCTTCATTCTTTCACTGTAAGGTTCCAACCCCGAGTCTTCTTGACCTTCACTGCACGAACTCATGGAGACGATATCGAAACGTCAGCAGAACAACTCTGCGAAGCACCATCGACATTCGATCTTCAGTGTAGGCATCAGTGAAACCCCGGGAAATTGCATTGCCTTGATTGAGCGCATCATGAACGGACAGACGAAGATTACCTCTGCCATCTTCAAAGAGCGCCTTTTCCAGCGTACAATCGAGCACAAGGATAGATCGGTTAAAATCATTGCTGAGACCATTGAGATCCCGACTTCGTGCAGAGACCACAAAGTCTATATCCTGGGGCAACGCCACACTGAACTCGCCACTGAATGACAGATTCGAGAAGGTATTATTGAGATCGACTTGAGTTGTATTATCAACACCGCCACTTCGATAGCCAACTCCTGCAATGACAGTGAGATAGCTTGTCGGTTGATATTCTAGCTGTCCGTTTATGAAACCGGCCATGGTTATCGCATCATTTCGCACGCCATTGATCAAGCCGGGAATTCTACTATACGAGGCTTCGACATTCAGACTGGCTTTCAGAGGCAGCGTATCCAATCGGAATCCGAAGTATCCCGACAGTCTTGATGATAGCGCACCATCGAGATTTACTGGACGAACGAACTGAACGCCCCGTTCGAGATCGACATTGTCAATGACCGTGTCACTCGCCGGGAGAATTGTGCTTCTGCCGATATAGTCAGCCAGGTAGGACACATGCGCCGAGGCGAAGACCAGTCCAGCCAACGATGGGATTGTGCTGCGATATGTCGTCTGCATCGTGTGCCGCAGAGTTTGATTGAGGTCGGGTGTGCCCCTCGATATGATCAACGGATTGGAGTTGTCAACTGCATTCTGCATCTGATCGATTGACGGAAGATCAGCCGCCATTTCATAGGATAGTTGCAGCATCTCTTCTGGATGTTTGCTAACGGACAGAGTGATCCACGGCAGAACATTGCGAAACTGACGTGTTGTCGAAAGCGTAATTGGGAATCGGCTTTCACCGGATAGTAGTGTCTGTCGATACTCGAGCCCCGAGACAAATCTTGTCGTTGCATCTCTCCATGAGTACACGGCCGACGTTCCTACTTGCGACAATCTCTGAGTGAAGAGCCCCGAGAGCGTCGAATCTACTTCCGTAAACACGTTTGTCCCGAACTGACCGATTTTCATGATGCGGTCAGTTCGGAGTTCAGTGTTCTCCAGTGCTATAGCCAGCTTGAGATCACTCTGCTCACCAAGCGGCTCAGAGTATGTGAACTGCGGTTTAAATCGGATCTCTGCTTCATCTCGACTACCTCGCTGATTGATCGTATCTCCCGGATCCGCCTTGGAACCGGAAACCCCGAGCGATCTGAGTGCATCAATGATATCTGATGATGAACGCAGATATCCAAGGTTGATCGACACATAGCGACGTGGGCGAGAAAGACGGCGGACGTAGCTCAGCTGGCCAAGGAGATCCGTCCCGTCAATACTACGCGTGGATAGCGATCCGGTTGAATTCAAAGTGTCAACTGAAGTCACTGTCAAACCACGGCGCTCTGTTTCCAAGGAACCGGAATTGAAACGAAGGCTCGTTCCCAACAGCAGAACTGAGTTTGAATCAACGTCAACCCTTGCCTCGACATGAACCCTGTGACTCTCCGAGGTCGTCACGGATGTATCACGCTGACTGTATGTCCCTCCGACAAACGAAGGACCGACAAACTGCCGGTCAAATGCGGTCATTGCGTCAGCAGTTCGCTCAAGCATCGAATAGGATACTCCGAGCCTGACTGGTCCCTTTGCATTTGATGCCATTGTTGCTACGGACCGCGTCCGCGCGATTCCAGGATTTTCATCGTCAAGTAAAGCGTCGATGTCACCAGAGCTGGTAATGGCAGGAATGCCACTTGATTCGAAAGCCAATTCTGAATTCAGGACGTGTAAGCCATCAGGAAAATCAATATCCACGTCATTGATGTTATTCGCTGAAGCCAGCACGGATACGCGTAGGGTAGAATCAAAACGAATTGCACTCCCAGATCCCATATAGCGAGAATCCAGTCCGAGTGCCCCAGTGACTGAACCAAAGATCTCACGGCCCTTGCGTCCGATAGTGAGAACATTGATCGTGATTGTCGCCGGCATCTCCGCAACACCTGCAAACGATGCTACTTCGCTTTGCGTACCATAGATATGGACGCTCTCGACGATATCTGCAGGTATGTTCCGAAGCGAGCTATTCACATCTTCCCAGTAGAACACCATCCCGTCGATGAGCACTCGATCAACGGGTTTCCCATATGCTTGCAACTCTCCATCAAAATCGGAGATACAGGGCAACTGCGTTACAAAGTCGTATGCATCATCATCGGCCCCGATTTCTACTGAATTGGCGGCAATCACGATCGTATCAGTGGCCGGTGTTGACAGTCGGTTCGTCATGCGTTCGGTTGCATAACTGAACGGCGCCAGCATTATGCTTAGCAGAAGGACCAGACACAGTCGCGGGGTACGCACAAAAAGAGAAGTGGGCGCATGCTCGACCCGGTTCTCGACCGAGTACGAAAATGCGCCCACCATGAGATGTCGGCTATTGAATTACGGCTTGGCCGGTGCGTTCTGGAACACGGGGCTTTTGGATTCCTGAACAAAACCATAGGCGCGTAGGTCGACCTCAGGATTGTCTGGATGTGAAGTCTTGAATTTGACGCCACCGCTGTAATTGCCCTTTGCTGACGGGACTAGCTTGGCAATGATCTCGAGCTTACCCTTGGCCTTGACGGTCACACGGCCTGTTTGATTAACGACCAGACCACCATCGGTCTGCCAATCGGAAACGGTAACGTCGGCATCCGAGTTGTTCGTCATTTCGACCTTGGACGTGGTCTCAACGCCAACCTTCAGGTCGTTGAACGCAAAGTACATCGACGGCGTAAACGAGATCTCGCGCTGCACATCAGCCTTGAGCCAGAGGTATCCGGTACGAACATTTGTGTCAGCTCCGCTCGGTACTGCCTTGCCACTTGCGCGGAACTCCTTCAGAGCGTCGTTACCTGCCAGGTCCGCCCATGAAAGTGTGATGCTCTTTGTGAGCGCACCGGCCTGCGTCGGAGAAATGTTCAGCTTGACCTTCATGGTGCTAACCTCTCCGGGCTTGAGATCATACTTGTCCGGATCGGTCTTGGTGCATCCGCAACCCGGACGCACTTCAGTAATGCGCAATGCACGATCACCGGTATTCTTCATCTGAATGGTCGCTTCGAGATGACCTTCTTTAGGGGGCTTGACCTTGCCCCAGTCGTAGGTATCGCCACCAACGACTTCAAGTTTTGCCTGAGCAGACGCCGATACCACGGCAAAAACGGCAACAGCCAGACTGAGCAGTAAGCGGTTGAGCATGGTGAAAACTCCAAACAAAAAATGTGGTGCAGGATGAGCGCTGTTTGACGAGCGGACGACAAATATAGTATCGGCGATGCTATCGACCTTTCATCAGCCGCAGCCCGAACCCAACATCAAGGACGCTCCATGGATGGATCGCCGAGAGACTTGTCAGGGTATACCCAAGCTGAAGACGCGGCTCCAGGTAGTACCCGAAGGCCAGCGGCACGTCATAGCCTACGGCCAGGTAGGGTTCAAGGGCCATGGAAGATGCATCGTCGAGCCCAGACGTAGGCAACACCTGTTCGGATGAACCATCCACGAACGTGGCTCCGGCCGGACCAGCGATCAGCTCGCGGTTGGTGACGGAGGCCGATATGACGATGTTAGCATTGAGTCCGGCCATGACCATGAGCATCGACGAACCTGCGCGCTGGCGCAGCTCACCACTCAGCTGCAGGTGGGTCAGGCCGGCATCCAGCTGATATCTCGTTTCAAGGGGCGCACCACTACTGCGCGGATAGGACTGCGTGGCGGACTCAAATCCTGCTGACTGATGACTCAGCCCGAGGCGAAAGGCCACGGCCTGCCGTGGTGCAAACCAATACTCAGCCACAACACCGAGGCGTAGCGGTATGGCACTGCCACCGGAATACATGCAGCATGGATCGGCAATGTCATTCTCGAGATATGGCAGATTTCCCGAATGGATGGCAAGCCCCGTTCCTGCGTCGAGTCCAACAAACACTCTCGGGGCTTGATACGGACGCCGCAATGTTGGCTGCCAATTGAAGCCCTGGGCGCCGAGCTCAATGGCCAGAATCAGCAGACAGACGAAGGTCGCTGCGGCTCTCATCGTTGCACCACCAGAGGGATTGTCTGAACAGCATCGCCGATACGCACTAACACAGCGTAGGCCGCTGGCGGCAGCATCGACACATCGATACCTGATGTGAAAAGGGGCTCACTGGATACAATCCTCATCGACTCCATGCACGGACGCCCAAGGGCGTCAAGCACGTCCACCAGTGCCACACTTCCAGGTTGCGCCACGATGGCAAGCGTTACCGCATCCGACGTGGGATTCGGCAGAACTCCGGCACGAAATGTTCGCAGTCCACCAACAGCGGTTTTGTACGACAATCCGCAGACTGAGTCAAGAGCAACACGACCTGCACGCATGCGCAATGGCAGCAGATCGGGACACACGCCGAGGCCGAAAGAGCTTGTATCGACGTCGATCAACATCCGCGTCGAAGCCGAGTCACCCAAGTAAAGCCTCATGCGCAGCAGTAGGAGTGTATCCCGGTCTAATAGGCCGGCATCATCGCGAAGTGTGACGACTGCTCCGCGCGGAAGTGCCTCAACTGACACGATCGCATTTTCGGATGCCGTGGATCGTTGTACCACCTCGCTGATGCTCGCAACGGTCGAGTTAAAATCAATGACGAGCCGTGCCCGTTGCATGCCAAGTGGTGAGCCGGACATGATCGTGACGGGAACATCGACAATGGACCCGGGACGCCCCCTGACATCAGACGGCATAGCCATGGCAAGGGTATCGGCGGCAAGCGCTGTCGCAGTAAAGGCAATGGGACGCATGGACTCTTCAGCAGAGAGATGAACGGTCAGCTCACCGCTAAAGCGTCCGACAATCGATGGTGAATAGACACATCTCAAACTGCGTGAGGCACCTGGCAGCAGAACGAAGGACTGCGGCGTAACACGAACACCCGAACCAGGCGGTGCTGTGCTTATCGAATCGATGCGCAGCTCGGCGGACCCAGTATTGACGACGTCGAAATCCGTGGTTGACTGGTCAGAACAATTCGACGCCACAACAACAGGGCCTAGCGAAAGGGGCTCGGCAGCTACCCGCAGCGTCGATTGTGTACGAACGACGATATAGATGGATCGGCGAATCGCAGCATCCGGAACCTCGCCAAACCCGCGCCGGACAATATCTGTGAACAGATCTATGCGTGTGGTGAACTCTCCACGCCGCAAAGGCCGTAGTCGCAATCTCAACGTATCAAAGGACCCAACACGTAGTGCTCGTAGGGAGTCGATCACTGTGCACGTGCCCTGGCCGCGCAGGGTAGTAACCCGTGTCGAGTCAACATGCACATCAGCGTTGCCAGCATTACTCAGACGGACAGCCACATCGAGCGCGGATCCGACGGCGAGATCATTAACGCGGATGGTGTCTGGCAATGCTAGTACAGCCGGAGGTCCACCTGTGAGAGATGTGGCTCCTGTAACATCGATCTGCTGCTCGACGCCGAACCCGGAGATCTTTGTCACAACGACCGTGTCACGGACATTGTCAGCATTGACGTAGCGAATCTCAAAGTCAGCACTGTCGCGGCCACGGTCGCGTGGAGTATACGACACCTGCCAGTCAACAACACCCCTCTCGGCAAACTCAACACTTGGGAAGGTGTCAACAACAATCTCCTTTGGACCCAGTGCAGGCGTACGAAGAAGCAGGCGCTGTGAGGCTGCCGCAAAGCGAACCGGTAGAAGATTCTGCACGGTATAGGTAGCTCTGCGTGGAACCACACTGCCAACGTACACGCTGTCAAAGCGAAGATGCTTCTGCACTGTCCCGAGGATGTTACTGGTCTTCAGACCACGAAGGATCAGCACTTTCTGTTGTAGTGGACGCAGCGACGGCGGCCGCACGACATCAAGCACCAGACGAACCTCTGCAACGGAGTCGACCGGGAAGAAGGCCACATTGGCGCTGTAACGGACGTTCAGCGTACGTGCGCTCTGCGGCGCTACATCTTCGTTCGTGAAGACCCCTTCAAACTCATTGACCACCGGCGATTGCTGTCCGACGATGTCTGTTCGCGACGGGATGATGCGAATCGTCGAATCGCTGGCGTTGCGTACCGTGAACGTCCGTGTAACGGGTCGATTGATCGTGGTCACGCCGAACACGATCACCGTGTCGGACTTATTGGCTTCGTCGATGTATATCTCCACCTGCGCTTGTGCCCGGCCAATGCCAAGCACAACAGCAACGATGAGGATCAGCCATTGGCGCATTGGTGCACCGGCCGTCTCACAGCCCGATCCACGAGCTGTAGATCGAGAGGAGCTGTGACGTGAAAAATCCCAGCACAATGCTGACGGCTGCCGTGGCTACCAGGGTGATGCCGGCAATACCCGAGCGGCTTGGCTCATGTGTTCCCTGACCGTCTGAAAAGTACATTTTTACGATCAGTCCAAGGTAGAAGTAGGCGCTGACAAGCGAAGAAAGTACAGCGACTAGCGTCAGCCAGAGATAGCCCGACTCGATGGCAGAAACAAAAAGCAGATACTTGCCGAAGAAGCCGGCAAGGGGCGGGATGCCTGCAAGAGCGAACATGAAGACGGCCATCACAAAGGCCAACACCGGCTCGCGCTTGGCAAGTCCAGCGTAGTCGCTGATCTGAAGATTCTGCTCGTTACCACGCTCAAGGATGCCCACGACAACGAAGGCACCGAGCTGCATAAACATGTACGACGTGACGTAAAAGACGATCGCGTGATGGCCTTTCGTTGAATTCGCAACGATCCCCATGAGCAAGTATCCGGCATGAGCCACAGAGGAGTAGGCCAACATGCGCTTGACATTGGTCTGGGCAACGGCCGTGATGTTACCGATCAGCATCGTCACGGCGGAAACGGCCGCCAGCATGTTCTGCAGCTTTGGCGTGAGCTCGTAGCCGCCTGGCATCAGCGCGCTGAAGACGGTAATGAACGAAGCAAAGGCAGCTGCCTTGCCGGCCGTGCTCATGAAGGCCGTTACAACCGAAGGAGCCCCTTCATAGACATCTGGCGCCCACTGGTGGAAAGGGAATGCTGCAACCTTGAAGCCGAGGGCCACAGCCATGAGAACCGCACCAATGGCAAGCAATGACGGGAAGTTGACCGCGCCATCATGGATTCGCGTTGCGATCACATCGAATTGCAATGATCCGGTAGCACCGTAGATCAGCGACATGCCATAAACAAGGAATCCAGAGGCGAAGGCACCAAGCAGGAAATACTTGAGTCCGGCTTCGATGCTGCGAATGTTGGTACGCAGAAATCCTGCCATGACATAGAATGAGATCGACATGAGTTCGATACCCACGAACAGCACCAGCAGGTTGTTGGAGTGGGCCATGAACATCATCCCGGCCACAGCCGACACCAGCAACGTGTAAAACTCGTCAAGCTCTGCCTTCTCACGCTCGAGATACGGCCGCGCCGCCAGCATTGTCATGAGTCCAGCACCGCAGAAGAGCACGTCGAAGTAGTTCGCAAAGCCCCCTACCGTGATCATGCCGTTGAAGGCCAGGGCCTTGTGTCCGGCAGTGATAATGGCCAGCAACGCTGTGCCCGTGAGTGTCGCCAGATAATAGCCGAATATCAACCGCGTGTTGTCTCGCACAAAGGCCTGAATGGCAATGCCGACGGCTCCGAGGGCAAGCCAGATGACGATCAGCGGAAGTGAGCCAAAGATGTCGATGTTCATGAAGGGATCCTTGATGCCACGATCAGGGGTGCGAGTTCATGGAATGATGACCGTCGGCGTGCGGAGCAGAGGTCATAATGGTCGGGGCCGACGTTGCAGGGTTCCGGACCCAGCGGACAACGGCATGCACGCTCTTTTCCGAGAAGTTCATCAGCGGTCCTGGCTGGACGCCCAACCAGATGGCCAGAAGAGCCAGCGGCACGAGCTGCCAGTATTCACTGCGGTTGAGGTCACGCAGGTGATGGTTCTCAGCATTGTCGTTGGTGCCGAACATCACACGCTGGAACATCCATAGCAGATAGACGGCTGCAAAGATCACGCCACTGGCACCGACGATGGCAAACGCCCAATTGTTGAGTACGGGGCTCTTGAATGCGCCGAGCAACGTGAGGAATTCGCCGACGAAACCGTTCAGGCCGGGCAGTCCGACCGAGGCGAACATGGCAATGGCAAACAGGACGGCAAAGCGCGGCATGACCTTGGTTATGCCGCCGTAGTCGGCGATCTCACGCGTGTGACGGCGTTCGTAGAGCACACCAACGCAGAGGAACAACATAGGCGTCGAGATACCGTGATTGACCATTTGCAGGACCGCTCCCTGCACCCCTTCGGTTGTCACCGAGAAGATGCCCAGCACCACAAATCCGAGGTGGCTAACCGAGGAATACGCTACAAGCTTCTTGATGTCGGTCTGCACCATGGCCACAAGAGCGCCGTATACAATACCGATAACAGCGAACACGCTGATCAGTCCGGCAAAGTGATCCGAGGCCTGCGGGAAGAGTCCGAGGTTGAACCGAATCAGACCATAGGTACCAAGTTTGAGCAACACACCAGCCAGGATCACAGACCCAGCCGTAGGAGCCTGAACGTGGGCATCAGGGAGCCATGTGTGCAGCGGGAACAGCGGCACCTTGATCAGGAAGGAGATCGCGAAGGCCCAGAAGAGGAACTGCTGAACGTTGAAGTTGATATGTGAGCTGATCGCCTGCAGCTTTGTAAGGTCAGCCGTGAAGCCGTGACCGGCCCACTGCGATTCAAGACCCAGCCAGACGATCGCCACGAGCATCAGAAGCGAGCCAACGAGCGTGTAGAGAAAAAACTTGATGGCAGCATAGATGCGGTCCTTGCCACCCCAGATGCCGATGATGAAGTACATCGGGATGAGGATCAGCTCCCAGAACACATAAAACGTGAAGGTGTCCCAGGCCATGAACACACCCGTCATGCCGAACTGCAAGAGAAGCATCAGGCAGTAATACTCCTTGACGCTCTTGGAGATCGGCTCGTAGGAGGCCAACAGTGCGATTGGCATGATCAGTGCTGTCAGCAGTACGAGCGGTAGAGCGATACCGTCAACCCCGATGCGGAAGCCAGCGTCAAGGGAGGCGATCCACGGCTGATTGATGACAAACTGCAGAGCCGGATTCGAGGCATCAAACTCCGGAATCATCAGCAGCGACAGCAGAAACGTGACACACGAGAACACCAGAGCCGTACGCTTGATGGCCGTCGTCTGGTCGCGATGGATGAACAGAATGGCGATCGCTCCGAGGAGCGGACCGAACAATGTTGCGAGCAGAGCTGACACG
>CAYMTW010000026.1:0-28950 GCA_964393485.1 uncultured Melioribacter sp.
ATGCCCGCGCGGTGCGAACGAAGCGCCGCATCCGAAACATGCGTCACGTCCTGACCGTTCATGAGGATCGTGCCCTGGGTTGGCTCGATCAAACGGTTCAGGCACCGCAAGAGCGTACTCTTGCCAGACCCCGAAAGACCGATGATTACCAGGAACTCGCCCGCTTCCACGTCAAAGGAGACGTCGTGAAGGGCCTTGTACCCGTTGGGATAGGTGTGTGAGAGGTTGCGGACCGAAAGCAGAGACATGGCGGGAAGTTACGGAGGTACGGAGTTACGGAGTTACGGAGGTACGGAGGTAAGGAGTTACGGAGTGACGAGTGACGAGTGACGAGTGACAAGTGACAAGTGACAAGTGACAAGTGACGACGCTACCTCCGTAACTCTGTAACTCTGTACCTCCGTAACTCCGTCAAAACGCGCAGCGCCCCCTACCGTTCCATCTGCCATACGCCCACGCCGAAGATCAGGGCGCCAGCGGCGACCCAGGCCAGGGTGCTGTTTGCTAGTGCAGACCAGGAAATGGAGTTGATCAGGTCGAGGATGTTGGTAGCGGAGGCCGCCACGTGACCCGACAGGAATCCGAGGGTAAAGCAGCCGATAATGATGCCGATTATAGGCGTGCGACGCCAGAGACGTCTGAGCAGCGACGGACGTCGATTCTGCTGCATGACGGCGCGCATGACGTCGATGGTCAGGATCGGGTCGTCGTGCTCGTGGGAGCTGCGGCGGATGTGCTGGCGCAGTGAGAGCTCGGAAGAGAGGATATCCTCCTCGGTAAGGGGCTTACGTGATGGCTGGTATTGCGTGTTCATGGCTTTTCCTCCAGGTCCGGACAGCGACGCAGCAGCGCCGTGCGCAGCAGGTTGCGTCCGCGGTTAAGGCGGGTTTTGACGGTCCCAAGGGGCAGACCGGTGATGGTGACGATCTCGTCGTACGAACGGTCGTCGACGTAAAAGAGTTCAAGGATCGTAGCGTAGATGGGGCTCATGGTTTTCATTTCATCGCTAACGATCTCATCGATGAGTGACGATTCCATGGATTGAAAAACGGTGGGCTCGATCCACGCCGATCCGGCTTCGTCGTCGAACTCATCGTGGATCGGTGTACGCTTGCGCTTTTCGAGTGCATTCAGACACGTCGTGTACACGATGCGATAGAACCACGTCGAGAATGTTGAGTCGCGGTTGAAGCGTGACAGTGATCGGTAGGCCTTGATGAATGCATCCTGCACAACGTCGCGAGCATCATCGGCGTTCTGCATCATGCGCTCGGCAAGCGACAATGCACGACGCTGGTGCTGAGATACCAGCACCGCAAAAGCCTCGGTGTCGCCCTCTACAATGCGATCGATGATCTCGGTCTCGGTCAACGATTTTCGAGGCTGGTGGCGATGATATGATACACCGTCAATGCAAGACCAGAGAAGAAGGTGACGGAGGTCAGAGCCACCAATGGTCGATAATCGTATGCGATGGCCCAGTCAAAGACATTCCATACGATCATTGCCATGCAGAGACCGAGACCAACGCCAACAAGAAGAAGACCAAACCGTAGGGCTCTGAATTTTCGGGTAGAGTCTGGCTCAGGGAGAGTACCACGTGGGTCAAGCCCCTTTTCGATCATCGCCAGTTCGATCGCCTTGCGCGTCTCAAGGCGCTTCCAGATCAGGATCCCTGCTACGACAACAAAGGATATCGGAACAAAGGCACCAAGCACCATCTCGATGGCATCCGTGGCGTCCGCCTGATGTTGGGAATGCACGACGGCCGTTGAGAGCGTTGTGGAGATCGAATCAACGGCCCGGCCAAGGGTATCTCCCGATGAGTCCGCAGGTGTCTGATCACGAGGCACGCTTGGGAACACGAGCTGCATGATCGCGTTCAGGTAGCCCTTGATCTGTACGTGGTGTCCAAATACGTTCATGGTTGACCTTCCAAGATAGCGGTATGTCTTCGTCGTCGACGCTTGATTTGACCACCTTCGGCCGACAGGGTTTCAGTAAATTCGTCGCAATGTCTGCAAAGCGCATCATTATCGCCATCGACGGACCGGCCGGAGCCGGAAAAAGTACCACCGCACGCCGTGTGGCCGAGCATCTGGGTTACGTGTATATCGACACAGGTGCCATGTACCGTGCGGTGTCACTGGCGGCCTTGCGTCGTGGATGCCCCATGACGGATGATGACCTTGGAGCCGTGGCAGGGGAGTGCGACATTCGTCTCGAGCCCACAGACGGGGCACAAAGAGTTGTTCTCAATGGTGAGGACGTTTCGCTGGCCATTCGTCAGGCAGATGTCACCGCCGTGGTGAGCCAGGTGAGTGCATTCCCATCAGTTCGCAAGGCGCTTGTGAAACGTCAGCGCGAGATCGGCGAAGACGGTGGGGTGGTCATGGACGGACGTGATATCGGCTCAGTGGTCTTCCCGCATGCCGAGGTCAAGGTGTTCCTTGTGGCCGATACCGAAGAGCGGGTCCGCCGACGTCTGCTCGAAGCTCAGGCACGGGGCGAGCAGATCTCGGAATCCGAGGTCCGCCAGCAGATCGTCAGCCGCGACGAGATCGACAGTTCACGACAGGAAAGCCCCTTGATCAAGGCTCACGGAGCGGTGGAGATCGATACCACGTCGTGCTCCATCGATGAGCAGGTAGAGCGAATCCTTGACCTTGTGCGATCATACCAAAACACGCATACGATCGTCTCGGCGCACCTTGGTTTTTGACGGTATACCAGGAGAGAAGTAATGAACGTTACCATAGACAAATTCAGCGGATTCTGCTGGGGCGTTGTGCGCACGGTGCAGATCGCCGAAGATCAGCTGGCCAACCGCGGAACCGACGCTAAGCGAAACGTATATGTTCTCGGGCACATCATCCATAACCCGAAGGAGATCCAGCGTCTGGCCGACAAGGGGCTTGAGACGATCACGGTCGATGATTTTCCGCGTCTTGCCCATTCCGGCGCAAAGGTGATCATCCGGGCGCATGGGGAGCCCCCTGAGACATATCGCAGGGCCTGGGAGCATGGGATCGAGATCGTCGATGCCACATGTCCGGTCGTGACCAAGCTGCAGGAGCGTGTACGCAAGTTCTGGGATCAGGGCTACCAGGTGGTGATCTTCGGAAAGAAGGACCACGCCGAGGTGCTTGGCGTGCGGGGCGTTGTGCGCGACGAATGCGTTGTGGTCAAGTCCGTGCAGGACGCGCTGGAAAACGTTCAGCTCGACCGCAAGACCGTGCTGTTTTCACAGACCACCATGGACCGACCAACATTTCTCGAGATCCGCGATGCTCTCAAGGGGCGAATCAGCGAACTCATCGTCGATACCATGGAAGAGATCGCCACCGAATTCCACGTCAAAGACACCATCTGCGGTCAGGTGAGCGGACGCGAAGCCCAGCTTGCCGCCTTCGCCCAGCGCAACGACGTCATCATCTTCGTTGCCGGCCGCGCTTCGTCAAATGGCAAGGTCCTGTTTGACGTTGCCCACGCAGCGAACCCTCGCACCTATTTCGTCGAAACAAAGGAAGAGATCGACCCCACCTGGCTCCAAGGCGCCCAACACGTCGGCATCTCCGGCGCTACCAGCACACCGCAGTGGTATATGGAAGAAGTAAGGGAAGAGTTGCTGAGTTACTGAGTTACGGAATTACGGAGTTACGGGATTACGGAGTTACGGAATTAAGAATTGACAAACGATCAATGTTCGGCACGGGCCTCAGCCCGGGGAACGACCGACGATCGTCATTCCTGCGAAAGCAGGAATCCACGTCGCCTTGCGCGATGAAATTTCTGGGATTAGAATATACCGGTGTATGCGCTCACCATCGACGCGTACCCGGGCCTTGGCCCGGGGCTTACAAATCCATAGTGCTCTATTGACCTAAAACACCAAACCCAAAACCTAAAACCCAAAACCTAGAACCTAAAAAGTGGAGATGCCGGGAGTCGAACCCGGGTCCGAAGTGAACGAATCGAAGCCTACCACGTGCGTCTTCGATCTACAGGGTCTTACTGTTGCGGTAACCGATCGACAGGTCCGCCTCAGCCAGCATCAGTGGTTTCTCACGTTAGGTCCTGGTGCACGACTTCACGCCAGCCTGTTTGAGGGCAACACCGAGGCGGAGGGGAACAGGCACCCATCCGTTCGATGGCATAGCGGCCTAAGCTTAGGCGGCCATGCGATAACCGAAGTTATCGCCAGTTGTTGTTCGCCGGTTGTATTAACGAGCTCCACCAGCGTAGCTCGGCACGCATCTTCGTAAACGCTTCACCCCGTCGAGACCGTTACATCCCCGAGAGAGCGTGTACCAGGTACTTGGTACCGGATACTGACGCATCACAAAAGTACGGCGACATTGACGAACGGTAGGGGACATTATTTCTTGCTGGGTGTATAGCGTAGGCGTTGGGTATATGGATCCCTGCTTTCGCAGGGATGACAACCTGCAACCTGCAACCTGAAACCTGTAAAAGGCCGTATCGAATCAACAGAATCACCGACGTAGATTCCGGTCATGCGAATCTGCTTCCTCTGGCACCAGCACCAGCCCGAATACCGTCTGAACGGACGTTTTGTTTTGCCGTGGGTACGGCTGCATGCGATCAAGGATTATGCTGACCTGCCCCGTATCCTGGGGGAGTTTCCCATCCGGCACACAATCAACCTTGTGCCGTCGATGTTGGAGCAGCTTGATGCCTGCGTCAAGGGCGTACTGGATCCGCTGGAGGAGCTTGCTGAGCTCAATACAGCTGCACTTTCCTACGAGCAGCATCGGGAGCTGTCTCGCTGGCTTTTGACGCTGCGTGACCCGATGATGGAGGGTCTGCCGCGGCTGGCCTCAATTGTGGCGTATCTGCGCTCGCATGACCATCCGGCGATGTCTGAGCAGGAATGGCGTGATGCGATGGTGCTGTTTCACCTGGCCTGGTGCGGACCCGTCACGCGGCGACGCAGTGAGCCGATTCGACGACTTCTGGAGCAGGGGGCTCACTTTTCGGAAGAGCAGAAGCTGGGTCTGATGCAGACCATTCGTGATCTGGTGTCTGATGTTCTGCCAACGATGCTTGAGCAGTTCCGCGCGGGTCACATCGATATCAGTATCACGCCGTATCACCATCCGATCCTGCCACTGGTGATCGACACCGATGTGGCACTCGAGAGCATGCCAAGCGCCACGCTGCCGTCTCCGACCTACAAAGCCCCTTCGCATGCCAAGCGTCATGTTCGACGCGCTCTTGACGACTGGCAGCGGAGAAGCGGAACCGCTGCCTCGGGAATGTGGCCCGCCGAAGGGTCATTATCGATGGAAGCCCTGGAGGTACTGGCCTCCAACGGAGTAGCCTGGACCGCTACCGATGAAGGCGTGCTTAGGGCCTCGGCAGGGGAGTTATTCGTTCGAAGTGACGTGTACTTCCCGTATGAGGTCGCAACGACATCGGGTAGCATCACGGTGCTGTTCCGTGACCATGGACTGAGTGATGCGATCGGATTTGAATATGCCTCTTGGGATGCTGCAGCGGCAGCTGCCGATTTCATGCGTCGGCTTGAGGAGAGACGTCAGCTGATCATTCATGAGCAGGGGGCTTCTTCCCTTGAGCACGCCGTTATCCCGGTGATCCTCGATGGTGAAAACTGCTGGGAGTTCTACCGACATAACGGCGAGGAGTTTCTTCGGGCGCTCATGCAGGGTCTGCAGGACGACGATCGGTTCACATGTGTTACCTGCTTAGAGGTTGCTGCTTCCGGGCATGCGCGACGCCTTGAGCGGCTACGCGCCGGATCGTGGATCAATGCCGACTTTGGCGTCTGGATCGGTTCTCCGGCAAAGAATCTTGCCTGGAGTCTGCTGGGCCGCGCCATGCAGGCGCTGCGCAACGCCAGTTACGATGATGAATCCATTGCCGAGCAGCTCGAAGTGCTTGAGGCGTCCGACTGGTTCTGGTGGTATGACGAGCGACATCAAGCGCCACACAAGGAAGAGTTTGATGCAACGTTTCGGGCGCGCCTTCGCAGGATCTTCGAGATGTGCCAGGCCACAGTCCCGGACGAACTTGCTCGCCCCCTTACGCAGGTCTCCACAATGGATGAGATTGAGCGCATACCGGTATCCTTTGGAACAACGGCCATGCATCGCAACGGGGCGATCGTGCGTGATGTGTCCCTGGAAACCTCCGAGGCCTGGCAGCGCCTGAGAGTACGCCTTGAGCGGCGCCCTGCGTCCGATGAAGAACTAATCGTGCAGGCCTTGGGCGATGATGGCATCGAGCGTGCTTGCCTGGTAACCGAAGAAGAGCTCCTCTGGCGCTCACCGCATCGAGATGAGAACTCGGAGTGGTTTGCCGATAATGAACTGGCCCTCTACCTCCATGGCAGCCGTCGATGGGTGGTGACTCTGACCGAAGAAAATGGGGGCAACCGCCGAGTATCGAACTTCGACCTCAACGCCCGATAGCGTATATGTCAGCTCTGCGACTCAACGGCGCATCCGCACTCACCGGCTTGCCGTTGATGATCTCGAGGCCAACGCCCTCCGTTCGAATTTCGCTCAGTGGATCAACAAGCAGAGGCTGACACCTCTGTGCAACCGCACGAGCACGAGATGCTGCCAATGCGTTGTTGATGTGCACTGGGCCGGACGCATCGGTGTAACCTTTGACGAGTAGACGAAGCAATGTTGATCGTCCGATCTTGGTAATCAAGGAGTCAATGGCAGCGACAGATTCCGCTGATAGACTGTCCTGATCCTTGTCAAAGTAGATCCGTAAAAGGGGCGTATCGTTGGCAGGTACGACTGGCAGATCGACGCTGATGTCCGCGGTGGTGCTACTGACACGGTGCGGAATGCCAACCCAGCTCCCCACGCCACGTGAAACGGATCTGGCTCGCATGATCAGAGTCGTGTCCTGCTCGAGTACGGTGGTTGCAAATCCACCAACGGTATCAGCCTGCACAACACGACGGTCTTCTTCGAACATAGAACCCTGCTCTGAGAGAATGTCAACGTAGAGCGGTACAACCGGCTCTCCGCTCAGAGCGTTGTGCGCGCGGATCGTCACGGTATTGACAGGTCTTGGTAGAACATTTGCTGGCAGATCAACGGTGTATACCCCTGTTCTGTCTGATTGGGGATCCCACGAGGTGACAAATGCACGACCACTACCACAAGGAAGAGAGAATGCCGTTTCATCGTGTGTGCTGTTGATACACGGTCCAAGATTGACCGGTTCGCTCCAAGCCTGCCAGGTATCGTCCAATCGGCGCGCCATGTACATATCAGCCTTGCCACGCCGGTCATCTCTTCCTGCGGAGGCGAAGTACAATGTTCGGCCGTCACAGGCCAGCCAGGGTGCACCTTCAAAGGCAGTAGTGTTGATTGCGCTGCCGAGCGGTATAAGGCGGCGATTGCCTGACAACTTATCGCCTGAATCGAGCTTGATGACGTATAGATCAAGGTCGCCAATGCCATCGGCGCGTTTGAGTGCAACAACGACAGCACCCATATCCTCGGCAAAGGTTGCATAGAAATTGTTGCCCAATTCCGGTTCAACAACCTGAATCCCGGTAAAGGGGGCTTTGATCGAAGAGCGATGCAGAAAGGCCAAGGCAGGCTGCAGCGAGTTCTTCACAAAGCGTCCAGCAACAAGTGCATGGAGTCCATCTTTCGACATCCCGAAGACTACGTCTGCTCTGTTGTACGCCTTCATCATGGGATCATAGATGAGAATGTCGGCACGCTCGGCAGTTGTCCATTGACCCTGCGTATTGTACGAGACCCAAAGATCATCCGCGCCACCATGATTGTCGGGATGATGCTTGCGATCAAGGTAAAGCTCGCCCTCCGGTCCCATAACGGGCATGGTGGTTACCTGGAACTTGTTGATCGCCTCACTCAACCGCGTCTTGCTGCACGACGTGTCTGGCTGACTCAGCGCCGTCACACATGCTGTCAGCAGAATGATCGCTAGCAGGAGCGAGCCGTTCTTCCACTCGCTGATGACGTCCTTGATCACCGTCCAGGAGTAACCGCGATACTGCAGAAAACGCACGAGTTTGTCCTCCGTTACACGAGCATCTTCGGACGTGATCATACGCAGTTTCTTGCGTGCCACGATGCGCGCCGCCTGGTGCGCATCATCTGGATGAGCCTCAGTTGCAATGGCTCCCTCGACGATAGATTCGGGGAGCCCCTTGCCAAGGAGTGCACGGCGCATCATGGCAGGGGAGAGGGGCTTGCGCTGCTTGGACGCTTCAATGAAACGTCCTGCATAGGCAACATCATCGATGAGCCGAAACTCGCGAAGCCATTGCATCACATCGGCCGATTCTTCATCGGTTGCTTCAGCCTTCATGAGAAAGCGCGCGATGTCACGTTCGGTGCGTGGCTTGTATGTGGCAAAGCGGTACGCCTTTTGACGGAGCACAATGCGGCGGTCCTCGCGTCGGAGTTGACGCTCGATCTCATCGGACATCTCAAGACCCTTGCGGAGTCCGAGCGACAATGCTACATCGATCGGACAGGCCGCAAAGAACGCGTCGTCCACAAACACCGAACAGCGTCCGGCATTCTTCACATTCCGGCGGATGGACGTGATAACGCCCATCGATTACTTTTTGCCGTTGGTCGGCGATGCCGTGTCGGGAAGCTTCAGAGCCTGACGCACAGCCGCATCAAGAGCCGCGTAGAGCGGGGCGTTTTCCGTCAGCAGCTTGCGCATACCGTCGCGTCCCTGCACGCGCTCCTCGTTGAAGGAGAACCACGAGCCAGACTTGGCAATGATGCCCGTTTCGACGGCCACGTCGATCATATCGCCCAGACGCGAGATGCCTTCGTTGTACATGATGTCAAACTCGGCTTCACGGAACGGCGGAGCGACCTTGTTCTTCACAACCTTGGCACGGACGCGATTACCGACGATGTCCTGACCGTCCTTGATCACATCCTTACGGCGCACGTCAATGCGCAGCGAAGCGTAGTACTTCAGGGCGTTACCACCGGTGGTTGTCTCAGGGTTGCCGTAGATGACGCCGATCTTCGAGCGCAGCTGGTTGGTGAAGATCACCGTTGTGTTGGAGCGTCCGATGGCGGCATTGAGCTTGCGCATAGCCTGACTCATCAGGCGGGCCTGCGATCCCATCTGCGCATCGCCCATGTCGCCCTCGATCTCGACGCGCGGCGTAAGGGCAGCTACAGAGTCGACCACCACCACGTCGATAGCACCCGAGCGCACGAGTGTTTCGACGATCTCCAGGGCCTGCTCACCGAACTCCGGCTGCGACAGCAGCAGGTTGTTAAGGTCCACACCCAGACGTTGGGCGTATTTGACGTCAAGAGCATGCTCGGTATCGACGAATGCCGCCAAGCCCCCTGCCTTTTGTGCTTCGGCGATCACTTGAAGACAGACCGTAGTCTTACCAGAGGACTCAGGACCGTAGATCTCGACGATACGTCCGCGAGGCACGCCACCGATGCCGATGGCGGCATCCAGCGACAGGCAGCCGGTGGAAATGGCATCGATCTCGACCGAAGAGGTGTCGCTCAGGCGCATGATCGAGCCTTTGCCGAACTGCTTCTCGATCTGCTCCATGGCCAGTTGTGCGGCCTTTACCTTGGCATCAGCCGGCTTGGCTGCGGCGGTGTCTTTGGTTTCCTTGGGGGCTTTTGCTTCTGCACTCATGATTGATATCCGTTGAAAATGTCGTGGTGGATGTGGTTGTCTGTCCTTCTTCGTGCAGCATCCGGATAAAAACGTGACGCGCTGGCGAAAAAAAATCACAACGCATGCAAGTTACCGAGGGTCAGGGGGCTGATGTGACCCGAGTTATCAACACCGACGCGTCACGTTAGGGGTCGATTTTGACTCGTAGAATCACGATGAAACGCTACCCATTTGCCCTTCCCGTGGTGATCACGTTGAGTTCTACCTGGCTGGCTGCGGACCTTGTTGCGGGACTAGATCCCGTCGGCTCGGGGCTGGTCGTGGCCGTGCTCATGCTGGGCGGCTGGACGTGCCACCTGCTCGGACGTCATGCCGTGGCCGTGCTGTGCTTCGGCATGGGGATGGGGACATTCGCCGCACTGCAGATGCGCCTCGAGCTGGGTCCTCCGGCGGAAATGCACTCCACCCTGTGCCGCCGCGGTGCGTCCGCGGCGGTGCGTGCCGACGGCATCGTTGAGCAGGTGCTGGGTCGGTCACATGGGTCGATCCGTTACGTCCTCTCTGGTGAGGTCGATGCTTGTTGTGCCCCGTGCGTTCGTGTGCGATGCCTGGTGCGCCAGCGCGAGGCCGTAGGATCCGTCGAGGTCGGGCAGCGGCGCATTGTCAGTGGATTTGTGCGTCGCCCCTTTCCACCATCGCTTGAAGGTGAGTTCTCTGAAGTCTCCTATGCCCGTTCACTTGGCTGCGCCGTGGTCATCGAGCGTGCCTACTCGCAGGATATCGGGCCGCCGCCGATGCACGTTGAGCTGTTCGAGGCCATACGCTCGCACGTGCGGCATCGGTTGGAGTCGGCACTGGACGCCCATACCGCCGGCATCTGTCTGGCGCTGGCCATCGGCGAGCGGTCGATGCTCGACCCGGACTCGCGCCGTGCCTACCGCCTGAGTGGAACGGCCCATATCTTCTCGGTCAGCGGCTCGCATGTGGCCATCATCACCTGGCTCGTGATGCTCCTGATCGGACGTCGTCCGGGGACTCTGACGGTGCTCGGCGGCTGCCTTGTCATCACCCTCTACACGCTTCTAGCCGGCGCAGAGCCCCCCGCCGTGCGTAGCGCCATCATGGGCATTGCAGCCATGATCGGCCGACGTCTTGAGCGTGACGTCGATGGTCTGCATCTGTTGATGGCGAGCATTCTGGCCATCATCACCATCGATCCGCAGGCCTGCATGAGCGGGGCATTCTTCTTGTCGGTGACGGCTACACTGGCCTTGAGCATCGGCGTACCACGATGCCGGACAGTGCTCGAGCGGTGTACCGTTGCGCGCCGGCCCTGGAAGGCATCACTGGCAAACGCCGTGGCTGTTTCCTGGGCGGCCACGCTCGGCGTAACGGTCCCGGCGGCACTGGCCTTCGGGTCGATAGCTGTGATGAGTCCGCTGGCAAACCTCGTAGTGGTGCCGATGATGAGTGCGTCACTGGTTCTGACGCTCGGACTCGTGCTAATCCCGGTCGACGTCGTCAGCGTTGCACTTGCCTGGTGGCTGGAGATTCTGGTCCGCTCGGCCGACGCTGTTGCTCGGTGCTTTGCTGTGGACATTCTGCCCGCTGCTGCGCAGGCCGAGGTCGCTCTTCTGGCTGCCGTGACGACGCTGGTCTTGCTTTGGCCCCTTGTTGCGCGCACGTGGACATCACTGCTGGTGCGCCTGGTCACAGGCTGCCTGGTGATGATTGCGGTGATCGCAGTGCTGCGCCTGGCCGCCTGGCCGCGTCCGCAGGTAAGAATCATCGAGCGCCGCCACGGGAGTATCGTGATCACGGGTGACGACACGCCGCGGTTCTACCTTATCGGCGCCGTAGCGGCACCGGTGGACCATGCTGCCGTGGAATGGGTCCATGCGCGGCAATCCCCGGACGTCGTAGGTTTGGGGCCGTGGGGTCGGCGCATGAAAGGTGCGATCCTGCGCGCCACCGACACTACCGACCGATGATCCATATCATACCCGCACTGCCTGCGACGGAGCTGATCTCCGGCATGACACTGGTCGACGACCGCGAGCTAGTCTGGCCCGGTGCATCGTTCTCGATCAGCGAATCGGCCGGGGCAGGGCACGTCGAGCGCTCCTACGAACTGCTTGCCGCGTCGCTTAACGTGCCGCGCCGGAAGATCGTGACCGTCCATCAGGTGCATGGCCGTGAGGTTGTCTGCGTTGACGACGCCGAATCCACGGACTCCGTGCGCACGTTGCAGGCCGATGCACTCATCACCTCGCATCGTGGCCTCGTACTTGGCGTCAAGCTGGCCGATTGTTGCGGCGTTCTGGTGCATGATCCCGTTCGACACGTCGTTGCTGCCATTCACAGCGGATGGCGTGGTACAGCCTGCGGCATTGCCGCCCATGTCGTGGAGCAGCTCTCACAACGATTCGAAAGCGACCCGGCGGAGCTGATCGCATGGCTCTCGCCATGCGCATCGGGCAGCGTGTATGAGGTCGGCCGCGACGTTCATGACGTATTGGGCGGTTACTGCCAGCCCCTTGACGAAGGCAAGTGGCTCTTCGACAACCACCGGGCGATCGTCGATCAGCTTCTTTCTGCCGGACTCGTGCCTCACAATATCACCGTCGATGATGCGTGCACCATCACCGATCTGCGGTATCACTCGTACCGGCGTGATAAGGGGCTCTCCGGACGGATGCTGGCCTTCGTCGGGATGCGTGAAAAACCGTAGTTTTGTAGCACATTTTCCACCCCTGAAAGTCATTCGACCATGATGTCGATGAACAGTGCATACGTTGACGAGCTCTACTTCGAGTACCTCAGAGATCCTTCGTCCGTATCGCCCGAGTGGCAGGCATACTTTGCCAGCTACACGCCCGAAGCGCCGATCTCTACCCAGGCAACCAACGGAACGTCGGCCCCAAAGCCTGCAGCGCCGCGTCCAGCTACGACGGCTGTACCAGCTACACCGGCGGTTTCGACAAACGGCACGCGCCTGCCGGCCATAGCAGCCAGCGATGCCATCGTTCCGCTATCGTCGATCGGCGGAAAGATCGCCCAGAACATGGAGGCCTCGCTCAACGTGCCAACGGCCACGAGCGTGCGCAACATCCCGGTCAAGGCCCTCGAAGAAAACCGTCGCATTGCCAATACCTTTCTGGCAAAGAAGCGCCGCAACAAGCTCTCCTTCACGCACATTCTCGGCTGGGCCATCGTGCGCGCTGCTGAGAAGTATCCGAACATGAAGAACTCCTACGGCGTGCAGGACGGAACACCCGTTCGCATCGAGCGTGGGGGAGTGAACCTTGGCCTGGCTGTTGACACCACACGCAAGGATGGTTCACGGATCTTGCTGGTCCCGAGCATCAAGAACGCCGAGCGCCTCAGCTTCGAAGAATATGCCGCCGCCTATGATGATCTCATCAAGCGTGCGCGCACCAACAAGCTCACGCCCGAAGAGCTCACGGGGGCCAACATCACGCTCACCAATCCGGGTGGTATCGGCACCGTGATGTCCGTGCCGCGGCTGATGGAAGGTCAGGGCACCATCGTTGCCGCCGGAGCCATTGAGTACCCGGCCGAGTTCCAGGCCATGATGCCCGACGTGCTCTCCACACTGGCCATCTCCAAGGTCGTCACCATCACCTCCACCTACGACCACCGTGTGATCCAGGGTGCCGAGTCGGGCGAGTTCCTGCAGTACATCCACCAGCTGATCCTGGGTGAGCACCGCTTCTACGAGCAGATCTTCGCTGCCATTAACATCCCATTCGAGCCGATGCGCTGGATGCATGAGAAGGGGGCCAGCCCCTTTGCCCAGCCTGACACGCCGGAGGAGATCGACAAGGAGGGGCGCGTTGTTCAGCTCATCAACGCCTACCGCGTGCGGGGTCATCTGCTGGCGGATGTGAATCCGCTCGGACTCGAGGCGTACTACTATCCGGAGCTTGATCCGGGGTATTACAACTTCACGATCTGGGATCTCGACCGCGAGTTTGACACCGGCGGGTTAGGGGGCGTAAAGCGCGCCACACTACGTGACATCATCGACATGCTGCGTGATACGTACTGCGATCACATCGGCATCGAGTACATGTACATCCAGGATCCGGAACAGAAGAACTGGATCCGCGAATACGTCGAAACAACTCATCTCAAGACGAAGCTCTCCGCAGAACAGAAGCTCGACACGTATCGTAAGCTCGTGCGCGCCGAAACGCTCGAGAACTTCCTGCACACCAAGTTCCTTGGAGCCAAGCGCTTCTCTCTTGAAGGGGGCGAAAGTGCCCTGATCATTCTCGATCAGATGCTTGCTGATGCTGCGCGCAACGGGCTGGCCGCATCAGTGCTTGGCATGGCGCACCGCGGACGTCTGAACGTGCTGGCCAACATGATGGGTAAGCCCCTTGAGAAGATCTTCAACGAGTTCGAGGGCAAGATCGATCCGGATTCCTACCAAGGGTCGGGCGACGTCAAGTACCACCTCGGTGCCAAGGGCACATATCATGCAACCGACGGCTCGACGCTATCACTTGTCCTTGCGCCCAATCCAAGTCACCTTGAAGCCGTGAACCCCGTTGTCGAGGGTATGGCCCGTGCGCTTGATGATGAGATCGGCGATGAGACGTATCGCCGTGTGATGCCGATCCTGATCCACGGTGACGCTGCCTTTGCCGGACAGGGCGTTGTTCCCGAGACCCTGAACATGGCACGTCTGCGTGGCTATGCTACAGGGGGCACCATGCACATTGTGATCAATAACCAGATCGGGTTTACGACCTCGCCCGAGGACTCGCGTTCATCGCCGTATTGCACTGGAGTGGCCAAGCTTCTGCAGGTGCCGATCCTGCATGTGGACGGAAGTGATCCGGAGGCCTGCCGCGCCGCGTCGATCTTCGCATCTGCCTACCGCGAGCGTTTCGGCGATGACGTCGTGCTTGATATGCTGTGCTATCGCAAGTACGGTCATAACGAGCAGGACGATCCGACGGCCACGCAGCCCCTGCTGTACAAGAAGATCAAGAACATCTCCACAGTCCGCAAGGTCTATGAAGAGCGTCTGACTATTGAGGGTATAGCCGACGCCAACGGGCTGGCGGCGATCGCCGCTGAGGAGCTTGCGCGCCTGAACGCCGCATACGACAACCGAGCCAGCGCGCTTCCGGCGCCGGCCATGCACGAGCATGTTGACATGTTTGGCGGAGTACCTACAGGCGTTGCTCACGACCAGCTGTCATCGATCGCCTCGGTGATCTGCTCTGTTCCGGAAGGTTACAACATACATGCGAAGGTGAAGGCCGAGGCCGACAAGCGCAAAGCTTCGTTCGATCAGGGTCAGGTGCAATGGGGTATGGCCGAGGCGCTGGCCTTCGGTTCGTTGCTGAAGGAAGGGCATGTTGTGCGCATCTCGGGTCAGGACTCCGGACGTGGCACGTTCAACCACCGTCAGGCTGTACACCGCGACAGCGTCACCGAGGAACGACATGTTCCGCTTAATGAACTCGGTGCACCGCAGAAACTGCACATCTACGATTCGCCCCTTTCCGAGTATGCCGTACTTGGATACGAGTATGGCTACAGCACTATAGCTAAGAACGGATTGACGATATGGGAGGCGCAGTTTGGCGACTTTGCCAATGGCGCGCAGATCGTGTTCGATCAGTTCATTTCGAGTGCCGAGGAAAAGTGGCAGCAGCGCAGCAACGTAACGATCCTGCTGCCGCACGGTTATGACGGGCAGGGACCGGAGCACTCCAGTGCACGCCTTGAGCGCTACCTGCAGCTGTGTGCTCAGGACAACATGATCGTCTGCAACTTCACGTCGCCGGCAAACTACTTCCACGCCCTCAGACGTCAGGTGAAGGCCTCATGGCGCAAGCCGATGATCGTCATGACGCCGAAGGGATACCTGCGCATCTTCCAGTCGGAAGTGGAAGAACTCGTCAATGGTTCCTATCAGGAGATCATTGATGATGCGACCATCACCGATGCATCGTCGGTCAAGCGCGTAGTGATCACCACAGGCAAGATCCACAACGAGCTTGCCAAGCGTCGCGCCGAACTCGGACGCACCGATGTGGCGCTCGTGCGCCTTGAGCAGATCCATCCGTTTAATTCGCAGAAGATGGCCTCTGTGCTTGCCCGCTACGGCAATGCCACGGACATTGTGTGGTGTCAGGAAGAGCCGAAGAACATGGGTGCGTGGACATTTGTTCAGCCGCACCTTCTCGATGTGCTCGGATTAGCACAACGTCTGCGCTACGTCGGCCGCTCGGCCGCCGCAAGTCCTGCCACTGGCTCTGCAAAGAAGCACGAGATCGAGCAGGCAGCTCTGATCAACGACGCGGTGGAGTAGGAAGGTACGGGGTACAGGGTACGGGGTACAGGGTACGGGGTACAGGGTACGGGGTACAGGGTACAGGGTACAGGGTACAGGGTACGGGGTACAGGGTACAGGGTACGGAACGTCATTCCTGCGGAAGCAGGAATCTAGCATCGTCATTCCTGCGGAAGCAGGAATCTAGCATCGTCATTCCTGCGGAAGCAGGAATCCATCTTTTATCAGCATGGATCCCCGCTGTCGCGGGGAAGACAACCCCAAACCTCACACCCCAAACCCCAAACCTCACACCTGCACTGCTAACACCGCTCCATATCTCAACCCTGTCGTTCTGGCTTCCACGGTTTCTATGCCGAGAGCGTGCATGGAGGCGTGCAGGATCACGGAGCCCATGGGCACGATGTCAGCGCGGCGCTCGTGAAGGCCGGGGATGGAGCGCAGATCATGCAGGGATTGTGAGCAGAGGAGTGATGATAGCTGGCCAATGCGGTTGATATCCATGTGGTGACCATGTAGCTCCGTATGGTCATATGCAGCAAGCCCCTTGTCCATCATGGCCAGTGCTACAGGCGTGCCGGCCACGCCGACACAGAGCTGGGCATGAGTGAAATGTTCGCGGTAGGGGGCTAGAGCTGATGCGACAACGTCGGTGGCTTCAGTGATGAACGCAGAAGAGATCGGCCGCTCAGATGCAAATCGTTCGGTGAATTTGACGGCACCGATGGGAATACTTGTAGAGAACGTTACAATCCCGTTGACGCCAATGGCGTACTCTGTTGAGCCCCCTCCGATGTCAATCATCAGTGTTGGTGTCGGCGCGCAGCCGACAGATCCCAGAAAGGTCAGGCGGGCTTCTTCCGCACCGTTGATGATCTCAATGGGGTGACCCAGCACGCCGGAGAGCAGCGACGCAACTTCGCGTCCGTTTTCGGATTCGCGCATGGCACTCGTGGCCACGCACCGAACAACAACGTCGGGGTAGGGGGCGAGCACATTCCGAAAACGTTGCATGGATCCAAGGGCGCGCTCGACGGCGTCGTCGCAGATCCGGCCGCCTGCGGCAAGACCCTCGCCAAGACGTGGAAGCTCATGCACATCATCGAGCACGGCGAAGGTGCCATCAGCATGGACTTCCGCCACAACCATCAAGGCCGTGTTGGTTCCTATGTCGATTCCGGCCCGTATCACGCGCTAGGCTGCGTCGGGCGTGGTAAGGTGACGTCGGATGGCGGCCACAACCTCGCGCGCGGCGGCAACGATGTTGGTGCCCGGACCAAATATGGCCTTGACGCCGGCGGCGTAGAGGGCATCGTAGTCCTTAGGCGGAATAACGCCCCCTGCAATCACGATGATCTCCCCAGCATCCTCGTCGGCCAGGGCCTTGATGAGCTGTGGGATGAGCGTTGTGTGGCCGGCTGCCTGGCTCGATACGCCCACGACGTGGACGTCGTTGTCGGCGGCCTGACGTGCAGCTTCTTCCGGTGTGGCGAACAGGGGGCCGATGTCGACGTCAAACCCGATATCGGCAAAAGATGTGGCAATGACCTTAGCGCCGCGGTCATGTCCGTCCTGACCCAGCTTGGCAACCAGAATGCGCGGACGCCTTCCGAAGTCGCGCTCAAAGTTCTCCACTTCCTGACGTGCCGCTGCATAGACGGGATCGTGCTCATACTGAGCCCCGTACACACCTTCGATCGCCATGGTATGTGCCTCGTATCGTGTGAAAACGCTGGCCATGGCCTCGGTGATCTCGCCAACGGTTGCGCGGGCGCGAGCTGCTGTGATGGCCAGCTCCAGGAGATTCCCCGAGCCGCTACGTGCCGCCTCGGTGATGGCCTGCAGCGCAACGTCGACTGCGGCCTGGTCCCGTGTGGCGCGGATACTGGCAAGCCGCTCTACCTGAGCCTGGCGCACAGCCGTGTTGTCGATGTTCAGCACGTCTATGTCGGGCTCATTCTCAAGCCGGTACTTGTTGACACCGACGATTACTTCCTTGCCCTGATCGATAAGTGCCTGACGGCGCGCGGCAGACTCCTCGATGCGCATCTTGGGGATTCCGGCCGTGATGGCCTTGGTCATGCCGCCGTACGACTCTACCTCGGCGATCACGGCCGCCGCTTCGCAAACTAGTGATTCGGTCAGGTGCTCGACGTAGTACGAGCCCCCTAACGGGTCGACCACATCGGTGATGCGCGACTCCTCGGCGATGATCAGCTGCGTGTTGCGGGCAGCACGGGCCGACTGCTGTGTGGGCAGTCCAAGAGCTTCGTCATAGGAGTTCGTGTGCAGTGACTGCGTTCCACCAAGCACGGCAGCCATGGCCTCGATGGTTGTGCGCACGATGTTGTTGAACGGATCCTGCGCAGCCAGTGACCAGCCCGAGGTCTGACAGTGCGTGCGCAGTAGCAGTGATTCTTCCTTGGAGGGGGCGAACTGCTTCATCGCTGTTGCCCACAGCACGCGCGCAGCGCGCAGCTTTGCAACCTCCATGAAGAAGTTCATGCCGATGCCGAAGAAGAACGACAGGCGCGGCGCAAAGGCGTCCACCGCCATGCCCCGTGAGATGGCCGTGCGCACGTATTCGAGTCCGTCGGCGATCGTGTACGCCAGCTCCTGCACCGCCGTGGCACCGGCTTCATGCATGTGGTAGCCGCTGATGGAGATCGAGTTGAAGCGAGGCATTTCCTTGCTCGTGTGCTCGATGATGTCGGCAACGATCCTCATCGACGGCTCAGGCGGGTAGATGTAGGTGTTGCGCACCATGAACTCTTTGAGGATGTCATTCTGGATGGTGCCCGAGAGCTTGGCCTGCTCCACCCCTTGCTCTTCGGCCGCCACGATGAACATGGCCATGATCGGGATCACGGCGCCGTTCATGGTCATCGACACGCTCATGGTTTCGAGAGGGATGCCATCGAGGAGCGTCTTCATGTCTTCGACCGAGTCGATGGCTACACCAGCCTTGCCGACGTCTCCCACAACGCGCGGGTGGTCGCTGTCATAGCCACGGTGCGTTGCCAGATCGAACGCTACCGACAGCCCCTTCTGTCCACCGGCAAGTGCTTTGCGGTAGAATGCATTGGACTCTTCGGCCGTGGAGAATCCGGCGTACTGACGGATCGTCCACGGACGGTTGGTGTACATCGTGGCGTAGGGTCCGCGTAGGTAGGGGAACATACCCGGCAGCGTGTTGGCATTCTGCAGACCTTCGAGATCTGCGGCCGTGTAGAGCGGCTTGACGTCGATGCCCTCGGCCGTGCGGTGTGTCAGCGCCTCAAGCGGTTTGCCCCGGAGCTCCTTGGTCGCGAGTTCCTGCCAGATCGATCGGTCATTCTGCATGGTATCTGCCGTTGGTGAGAGGGGGCAAAAATACGGCAGACTTCATCGATATGGGCTGGCAAGGTAGCGCTGAGCATCGGCATGGGAGCCGTTATTGTCGGACCATGACAGTAACTTTTTGTACTGTTTGATGGCAAGGTCGCGTTTACCCTGCATGTCATAGATCTGACCGATCTTGAGATTTGTCTTGATGATGAAGCCCGAGGCATCTTCATCGATCTTCCGGCAGGCTTCATCGCACTTGTAGAAATACGTCAGCGCTTTGTCCAGATCGCCCCGTATCATGAGCGAGACGCCAATGTAGTAGAGGGCTTCGCGTGCTGCGTTGCGATTATACCCGGGCCACTTGTCCAGGCAGCGGTTGAGCACGTCACGCCAGAGCACCGCGGCTGAATCGATAGGACCCAGCGATACAAGACAGCGCCCATACGCACGTTGGAAGGCCGGGTTGCGTGGGTACTGCATGTGCAGGTCCTTTGCAAACTCGACGGCCTCAAGTGAGTTTTTCTCGAAATCGAAGTAGGCCTGCACGAGCACGACCTTCGCTTCGACCGAGGCGTAGCGAGCCTGACGTGCGGCAGCTTTGAGCTGAGCAAGACCGATGATCTTATCACCCTTGGGTAGAAAGATCATCACCGGTTTCAGCGCCGGATACTTTTCGGGTAGCACTGCGGCCCAGTAATTGTAGAGTCCGGTACCGAGCAGTATGTCGTGGTTGGCCGGAGCTACCTTCTGACAGTCATTGAGGATGCCCAAGGCAACGCGTCCGTCTTCGGCTGCACTGAGCATGTTGTTGCGAGTGGCATTGTAGCGTCCGCGGTAGCCAAGTGCGCCCCCTTTGAAGAAGAGCGAGGAAATATCCTTGGGGTCGGCCGATAGATTGACGTCGCAGACGCTGATGACCTTGTCCAGTTTCGAGAGAAACTTCGCTTCAATGGCCGGACTACGCTGTCCGATAGTGATGCGCCACCACTCAATCATCGCGTCGAGAAAGTAGCCGGCAGGGTGAGTCGGATAGCGCCGAATGACCTCGTCGAAGATGTCCTGCGCTCTGTCAAACTCGACGTTGTAGACAGCCTTGGTGCCGAGCTGGACAAGGGAATCGGCATCGGTGGACATGGCAACCCACTGTGTCCGGGCCGGGACCACCGCCGCCAGCAGTAACCACGCAAGTAGAGCTCTACGTACCATTCGAGGACTCCATCGCAGTGTTCGAATTCGTGTCTGATCGTTCTCTGTTGAGGGCAACCCGATAGCGGGCAGCGATAGCGAACGGATCGACCACAACGATATGACGAATCAAAACAAGAGAAAAGGTAATGACCGCTGTGCACAGCAATCCTGATTCTATGCCGTAGGCATCGCCCAGCAGCAGGGGGCTTAGCGTGGAGGCGTCGTTCGGTACGAGCTTCATCCAGGACAGGCCGGCATCATATCCGCTCACGGATCCGAAGAACAATGCCACGAGCACATTCCACGCGGCATGGCAGGCCGCGGCAACCCAAATCGAGCCGCCAAGGACGATCACGCTGCCAAAGGCAACACCGATCAGAAACGTGTTGAGACCACTGATCAACGACGCCGAAGGATTCCAATTGTGTGCCAGCGAAAAGAGGATGCTGGTGGCAAGAATTGCCCAGGCCGCGCCGAACCGGTCCTGCAGAACACGGAGCATGGTTGAGCGGAAGAGCACCTCCTCTCCGACGGAGGCGATCACGATGCTGAGCACTACGAGTGGCGGCACATCGGGCGTTACCGTGGTGAACTCCCCGCCAAGAGCGATGCCCACGATGGCCATGGGGGAGAGCATTGCTACGGCCCAGAGAACCCCGCGCAGGACCATGATCGGGGTTTGTGCACTGGGTAGGATACCCGTGGCGATCAGCGCCCCATGGGGCTGCCTTCGCTCTTCAAGCAAAACAATGCCAACAAGTGAACACCAGACCATGATCATCACGACGGTTCCGCTGGGCA
The DNA here is from genome assembly GCA_964393485.1 of uncultured Melioribacter sp. Lineage (GTDB taxonomy): Bacteria > Bacteroidota > Ignavibacteria > Kapaibacteriales > Kapaibacteriaceae > UBA10438. Next base: position 21,314 of record CAYMTW010000026.1, read on the forward strand.
GGTTGTTCCACCAGATCATGGCGACAAACCAGAACGCCAGAAGCACCATCATGAACAACGTGAGAACATACGTCAGGCGGTTGATCCAGTGAGACGGATCACGAAGGCGCGCAAGAACGTTCATGGCACCTTGAAGACGAAGCGCAACATGATCGATATGCCAATGGCTGCGGCAGCAGGAAGCAGTGCAAATGCCGATTCTGTCCGCACGCGCCACTGCGCAGAACCTACCGCACCGGCGATCAGCACAATCGCCGCACTGGAAGGAACAAATGGACCAATCAGACTGCAGAAGGCAAGCGCGGTCACCCATGACCGAAAGGACCTGCCAAATCCAATGCGCATCATCCACCGGTTCAGCATACCGAAGTACAGGGCAGAGACCATCACCGGAGGCGAGGCCAGCATCAGACGAGGCCGACCCCGAAGATCGATGTAGTTGGGTGTGATGAACGTCGACGTCAAGATGTGCAACACGAGCCCCATGGCTAGCACCATGACGCCGACGGGGATGATGAGGTCGGGAATAACGAATGCACAAATGGCAGTGAGAAACGTCAGCATGATCCACGTGATCATCAGAGGTGTTTCCCAGCGTCGTGCACGCAAATATTCTGGCGAGAACAGCCCTTCGGTGGTCATCACACTCAATCAGGCAGCTTCGTGTTTCAGCGTCTCGATGTACGCCAGGACGTAGGCCTTCATGGCTTCTTCGACCTCTTCATGGGCCTGCCCCTTAATCATGTGAGCCAGCTGCGGACAGTACGATGCATAATCGGATTCTCCGCGACGTCGGATCAGGACTTCATAGTCATTGGGGTCGGTGCTCTGTGGCTTGTTCATACGGTGTGATGGTTCTGAAATGGTTTACTTGTACCGATCGATCTTTGCTTTCAAATGCACGCGGGCGGGATCAAGTTCCATGGCGCGCTGCCAGGCGGCAACGGCGGCGTTGAGATCTCCACGGGCTTCCTGGATCATGCCGTAATGCTCGTGATGGGTGGCATTGCCTCCGACGTCGATTGCATGGCGGGCCGCCCTCTCCGCGTCGTCATAGCGTGCCAGTTGATACAGGATCCAGGCATAGGTGTCGAGATAGGCGGCGTTGTTGGGTTCGGACTCCAGTGAGGTGGCCGAGAGCTGCAGTGCCCGCTGGACATCTTTGTGGCGCAGGGCCAATGAGTAGGCGTAGTTGTTGCAGACAAACGGATGACGCGGGTCTATCTGCAGTGCCTGCTCATAGCATATGTCTGAGCTGTCCGTGCGACCGTGCCGATCATGCAGCCATCCGAGCTGTGCCCATGCATCGATCAGTAAGGGGGCTGCGCGGGTCACTTCACTGTATGTTACAATGGCCATTGAATCATTGCCACGATCGACGTACACAGAAGCTTCTATGAGAAGCATGCGCATGTCGCCAGTGAACTTTTCACGTCCACGGCGTGCGAAGGACAGAGCACGTTCAGGCATCTCTTGCATCGCCGCTAGCCTGGCAACTTCGAGATAGGTCTCGGCAATGGCCATAGGAGAGGTAATGGCCAAGTTCATCATTCGAACGCTGCGCGTCGTATCAGCGATACGTCCGGCAAGTGCTGCTCCGATGGCCATCAGCGGCCAGGATGATGAATGCGTTTCAATCGTAGCATCAAGAACGGCTGCAACCTTTTCTGGATACATACCGCTGACGAGTGTGTCTTCAAGCATGGCCGAGAGTGCAACAGCCCAGACCCTGCCGGCCCCCTGCATATCAGGGTCACGATCCTGCCACCGCGTGAGCAACCCAAGCAGCTCGTTGAACATACCCTGAGAGACGTAGCGCTCAGAAAGCTGCGCCGCGAATTGTGGATGTGTAGGTTCAAGTTCGACGGCTTGCGTCAGCGTGCGAAGCAGTCCGGCATCATCATTTATCCGCTCATAGAGATTCGCCAGAAGAGCCAGGATCTGCAGGTCAGGTTCTGATTCATACAGCTCTTCATAGAGTGCGATGGCCCGGCGGGCATTACGGGGCTCATAGAGGCGCGCCAGAGTCATGGTCTGGCGCCTCGTTGGTTTTAGCGTAAGGATCTCCTCAAACGCCTGAAGGCCCTCATCGTAGCGTCCGCGCTGCACCTCTATTTCTGCCAGCAGCTCCCAGGCATCGCGCGATGTACGATTACGGTCGAGTGAATGGACCACAAACTCGTAGGCAAGATCCAGTTTGCCGAGTCGCGCATAGCAGCGCGCAATAGCAGCCAGGCAGGTAGCCGATGAGTCGTAACGCAGCGACTGCTGGAATTCCAAGATCGCCTCGGCATCGCGGCCGCCCTGGATCTGCAATGTTGTTCCGTTGATGAACAGGTCCTTGGCCTTACGCAGCGAATCGGATCGCGTCATGGTGAGGACGGGGCGATCCTGTCCGCGCAGTGGTGCCACGAGTACGAATCCCGCCATCAGCATGGCAGAAAGCAGGACGATCAGCGCGCTATGATGGGGCCGGAACTTCACCGTGGCAATGACGACAACGAGCACAAGTTATGACAGGACATCAACGAAAAAAGGCCGCGAAGGGCGACCTTTTTCTGATTGACTTGCGGAGGGAAGTAGGGGGCTTACTTAGCAGCGCGCTTCTTCATGGCCGTGTAGCCGACCTTGTCGAGCGTCTTCAGAGCACTAGCCGTGATCTTGACTGTTACCCAGCGACCTTCTTCTGGCACCCAGACGCGCTTCTTCTGAATGTTCGGCAAAAAGCGACGACGTGTCTTGTTGTTGGCATGAGACACATTGTTACCGTACATCACACCAACACCGGTGAGTTCACAGCGACGAGCCATGATTGGACTCCATTTCCTGACAGTTTCGTAAACAAGACCGGCAAAATACCGGTTGTTTTCCACAATAGCAAGTATCGTGCCATGAATCAGTGCCGGACGGCCAAAAAGCCATAATTTTGTGGTTCGCTTTGGCCCGCACACCACCATCTACGCCCCCTGAGCAAACCACCGTCCGCCATCGGACGATATCGGTCAGAGGGGCCCGCGTCCACAATCTAAAGAACGTGGATGTCGATATACCTCGCAATGCTCTGACCGTGATCACGGGTCCGTCGGGCAGCGGGAAGTCGTCTTTGGCCTTCGATACAATCTATGCCGAGGGGCAGCGCCGTTTCGTCGAGTCCCTCAGTGCCTATGCCCGGCAGTTTCTTGACCGCATGGACAAGCCCGATGTTGACACGATAGCGGGACTACCGCCGGCCGTGGCCATTGAGCAACAGACGTTCACCAAGAATCCACGCTCCACTGTTGGCACGACGACGGAGGTCTATGACTATCTGCGCCTGCTCTATGGACGCATTGGTGTGGTCATCGACAAAGACACTGGTGCGCTGATCCGCAAGGACACGCCGAACTCTGTTGTTGAGGAACTGCGACGCTCGGCCGTGGGGGCAAAGCTCTTTGTTCTGTTTGAACTCCCACAGGAGCATGCCTCGATGGACATCGTCCGTGAGGGGCTGCAGTCACGGGGCTACGCACGTCTGATCTTTGGCGCCTCGACGCAGATGCAGGAGCTTGAAGAGGTGGACGAACTTCCCGGAGCGGGAACGCCAATCTATGTCGTCGTTGACAGGTTTGTGGTGCGCGACGACGACGAGACCATCTCTCGCATCACGGATTCTATTGAGCAGGCCTTTACAGCCGGCGCAGGGCGGGTAGTTCTGCGGGACATGACAAGCGGCAAGGACCGGTTTTACTCATCGCGATTTGAAAGTGCCGAAACAGGCACCGTGTACGTCGAACCCGAGCCTCGACTGTTTTCCTTTAACAGTCCATACGGTGCATGTCCAAAATGTCAGGGCTTTGGTCGTAGTGTTGGTCTGGATATGGGCCTAGTCATCCCCGACACACACCTTTCATTGCGGCGTGGTGCGATACATCCATTCCGTGGCGAGACATTTGGGTACTACCTCAAACTGCTTATCGCTGAAGCCCCGGCCTTTGGGATACCCGTTGACCGTCCCGTGAACTCGCTCACGGACGAGCAGCTGGGGCTGGTCACCTCGGGCTTTGGACGCTACATCGGCATTGATGGATTCTTCCAGATGCTTGAAGAGAAGAGCTACAAAACGCATTATCGTGTGATGCTCTCTCGATACCGAGGCTTTACCGTCTGCTCACAATGCAACGGCTCGCGTTTGCGCACAGCAGCACGTCAGGTTTTTGTTGGTGGAGTGAATCTGCCATCGGTTGTGGCAATGACTCTTCAACAGGCACGCGCGCATTTTGACGGGCTGGTGCTGAGCGACCATGAGGCTGCGATTGCTGGGCAGGTACTGGCTGAGATCCGACGTCGGCTGGGTCTGCTCTGTGAGATCGGTCTTGAGTATCTGACGCTTGATCGGCTCTCGCATACTCTTTCTGGAGGTGAATCGCAGCGGATCAATCTGGCCTCATCTCTCGGTAGCTCGCTCGTCGGAACGCTCTATGTGCTCGACGAACCGAGTATCGGGCTGCATCCGCGTGATACGGACCGACTGCTGAGCATCCTACGTCGACTCAGGGGGCTTGGCAATACCGTTCTGGTTGTCGAACATGACCTTGACGTGATCCGCACAGCCGACCACGTTGTTGATGTCGGCCCGATGGCCGGTGAACATGGCGGGGAGGTGGTCTATAGCGGAAGTCTGGAACAGATGGTAAGCACCGGTCAATCACTCACGGCTCAGTACCTGCGAAACGAAAGGACCATCCCTCCAAAATCATCGTTCCGCAAGGGCCACAGTGGCGCGATCATCGTCCACGGCGCCGTGCATCACAATCTCAAAGGCGATACGGTGCGCCTGCCCCTTGGCACCATGACTTGCGTCACTGGTGTCTCTGGCTCGGGGAAGAGCTCGCTTGTTCATGGTGTCATCTATGGCGGCATTGCGCGGGCTTTTGGATCCTATGGCGGTGAAGTCGGACTGCATGATCGATTCGAGGGACTGGAGAATATCACTGGTGTGGAAATGGTCGATCAAACGCCGATCGGCCGGTCGTCGCGCTCGACACCTGCTACGTACATCAAGGTTTTCGATCTCGTACGCGACGTTTTTGCCTCGACTCAGGCTGCAAAGCAGTTTGGGTGGAAGGCCGGACACTTCTCATTCAACGTTGATGGTGGCCGCTGTGAGGTCTGCGAAGGCGCTGGTGCGGTGGTGATCGAAATGCAGTTCCTACCTGACCTTACTCTTCCGTGTGAAGCATGTCAGGGCTCGCGGTACCGTAGAGATGCGAAGTCGATTCAGTATAAAGGAAAATCGATCGTTGATGTGCTGAACATGACGGTCGATGAAGCCATGGCGCACTTCGTGGACTATCCCCGCATCGTCAACAAGTTGAGCATCCTTTCGGATGTCGGCCTCGGGTATCTGCGACTTGGCCAGCCCTCGACGCACCTAAGCGGAGGTGAAGCGCAGCGTGTTAAGCTGGCAGGGCACCTTGACACCCAGGCAGAGGGACATCGGCTATTCATCTTCGATGAACCAACCACAGGCCTGCACGTACATGACGTTGCGCGTCTGCTGACAGCATTTGACCGACTTGTCGAGCAGGGGCATACGCTGCTGATCATCGAGCACAACCTTCACGTCATCAGCGCCAGCGACTGGGTCATTGACATCGGTCCGGAAGGGGGCGCCATGGGCGGACATGTTGTCGCAACCGGAACACCGTTCGCTCTTGCCGCTACAGAAGGATCTCACACGGGTGCGGCGCTAGCGGAGTTCTATGCAGGTCATGGGGTTTCCTACACCGCTGATAAGCCGCGCCGCTCGAAGGCAAAGACAGGTAAAGGCAATGCATAGTCGTATGCGTACCGTGATGACCTATGCTGTACCGATCATTCTGATAGGTCTTACCGGATGGTACATGGCCAGTGGGATGAAGAGCGAAGACTGGACGCTTGTCGGTCAGGATGTGCTGCGTCTTGATCCCACGCTCATGTTCATCACCCTTCTCACGGCAGTGCTCGCACACATCAGTCGTGCTGTGCGATGGGGCTATCTGCTGCGTCCGACTGTTGAAACAGTTCCCCTTGGCGCATCATTCAATGCCGTGATGATTGGCTATGCTGCCAATGCGATCGTCCCACGTGCCGGTGAAGTGGCGCGTCCATTGGTGCTTTCCCAACGACTGAAGATCCCTGCCGAATCTGCTATCGGAAGCGTCGTGCTCGAGAGGGTGCTTGATATTGTAACTCTGCTTATCGGTATGCTGTTGGCCACCGCCTATGCCCAGCCCAAGATCGCGCAGACCTTTGAGACGATGCGTGGTGTAGCCCCCTCGCTCTTCGCAACAGCTGATGCATCCGTTGCCGTAACCAATCTGACAATGGTGCTGGTGGTACTTATCGCGGCGATCGTTCTTGTGCTGTTCACCTCATTTGGTGAATGGTTCATTCGCGGAACGATTGGCCGAGCGAGTACGAAAATGGCGGACCGTTTCGTAGCATCGATGAGCCGCCTTCGCCAGGGGCTCCATGCGATTCGCACGCCGCGGCTCCTCGTTCCGATCCTGGCTCACACGATGGTGATCTGGGTGCTGTATGCGTCCACAACGTGGTGTGTGATCAAGGCACTGCCGTATGGAGCGACGGCTGGGGTGGGTCCGGCAGATGCCACGTTGATGCTGGTGATCCTGGCTATCGCCGTTACGATCGCGCCCACGCCAGGAGCTATCGGGGTCTATAACGTTGCCGGTCAAGTGGCACTGATGAGCCTTTACGGTGCAACTCCAGCCGAGGGATTTGTGTTTGCCATGGTCTCCTGGCTGGTCAATCAGGGGCTGGCACTCGGCATTGGAGGCGTGTCATGGATCCTTGAATCCCGCGCCGGGATTCACATTCGTTTGTTTTCGAAATCATAATCTCGGGAGAATGCTTCGGCATGAGCACAGAAACACCTCAGCAGAACATCCATGAAACGGACGTAATCGTCATTGGTGCCGGACCATGCGGTCTGTTTACGGTCTTTGAGGCCGGTCTTCTCAAGTGGAAATGTCATCTCGTTGACTATTTGCCCATTCCGGGCGGACAATGCGCAGAGATCTACCCCAAGAAGCCGATCTATGACATCCCGGGCTTCCCATCGGTACTCGCCGGAGATCTGATCGACAACCTCATCAAGCAGGGAGCCCCGTTCGAGCCATCATTCACTTTGGGCGAACGCGCTGAGGAGCTCGCAAAGCTCGATGACGGAACGTTCCGTCTGACCACCACCAAGGGCACGGTCATCCACGGCAAAACGGTGTTCCTTGCAGGGGGCCTTGGGTGCTTTGAGCCTCGCAAGCCGGCCATTGCCAACATTGCCGACTACGAGGATCGTGGCGTCGAGTACATCATCAAGGACCCGGAGTTTTACCGCGGCAAACGAGTGATCATTGGCGGCGGGGGAGACTCAGCCCTCGACTGGACGATCGTGCTGGCGGACATTGCCTCGCACGTCACGCTTGTGCACCGCAGCGATATGTTCCGTGCCGCACCGGACAGCGTTTCGAAGGCGCGCGACCTTGCAGCGGCAGGACGCATTGCCATGATCACCGATGCACAGGTCACGGGGCTTATCGGAGACGGAGCGCTGACGTCGGTCACGATCACGCACAATGATGGTTCGACAAGCGACCTAC
>CAYMTW010000027.1:0-28859 GCA_964393485.1 uncultured Melioribacter sp.
TGCGCCGTAGGGGGACGGCTGCGCCGTAGGGGGACGGCTGCGCCGTAGGGGGACGGCTGCGCCGTAGGGGGACGCTTCGCGCACACCTCACACCCCACACCTCACACCCCAAACCTACAACCTGTGCGCAGCACTAGCATAGATCGCTTCGACGACCTGCATGCGTTGAACCGCTTCGTCGATAGTGGATATCATCGGGACGACGCCGTTGACGGCGTGGATGAAGTGTTTGAGCTCGGACTCATAGCTCTTTTTGTAGACTTCGAGCTGCGTCTTTCGTTGGGCAGAAGTAGTGCTGTGAATGGTGTTCCCGGTGCGGCGCACAAGGCGATAGGGGTTGATATAGACGCTCCCCTTCTTGCCAAAGACATTACAGTAGTAAAGGTCTTCGGCACGCACCAGTGACCAACTGGCTTCGATGGTGGCGATGGCACCGCTTTCGAAGGTGATCATTGCCACGACGACGTCTTCAACGGACTTGGTCTCATGGTGGAACGTCGAAGCGGTGACCTCGGCTACGGGGCCAAAGTTCAGAACCTGAAGGACCATATCGACGACGGACACGCCGAGGTCGAGTAGCACACCGCCCCCTGACATATCGGCGTTAGCGATCCAGCGGGCATCGGTGGATCGCTGCTTCACCCATCCTGCTTTGACGTAGTAAACCTGTCCGATCTCGCCGCGATCGATGGCATTCTTCATATTCACCACGTCAGGTCGGAAGCGATGATTCATGCCAACCATCACGTGAACGCCATGCTTACGACTGAGGTCACGGATCTGCATGGTCTCTTCAAGCGTGCGGGCGGCCGGACGCTCGACAAAAACATGTTTGCCGGCTTTTATCGCCTGCATGGCAAGCGAGGCGTGGGCATCGGTACTCGTGGTTACGAATACGGCGTCCACACCGGGAAGATCAAGGGCATCGTCGAGTGATCGAAACGCATGCGGCACACCATACTTCTCCGCAAGGATACGTGCCTTGGATACCTGACGGTCACAGATAGCAACGATCCTGACGCTGCTCATGGACTTCAGCAGTGGGAGATGAATGCTTTGGGCAATGTTGCCCGCGCCGACGATGACGATTCCAATCATGATGACGCTAAGGCAAAAATCGTGCCGATGGTTTAGGGCCTGTGGACAAGCAGTTCACTCACGACCACCGACACACCATCAGAGCTGATATCCATCATGCACCGGAAGTGCCCCTTCGGGCATGCCTCGCGGCCGATGTGGGTGCATGGCCGGCAGGGCAGCCCCCTGACCTCGACGATCCGCACGTCATCGCCCTGCGGAGCGAAGCCAAGCTCCGGTACGGTAGAGCCGAAAACGGCCACCACCGGAACATGCCTGGCACGCGCAAGGTGCATGAGGGCCGAGTCATTGCTTACCACGACGCGGCAGCGGTCGAGCACTCGAATAGTCGATGAGAGATCGGCTGCTCCGTCAGCTCGCTCAAGAGTAAGACCGCTCAGTTTCTCGATCTCGTCGCACACGGCAACATCGTCCGGCCCGCCAAGAAGCACGACGGTCTGACCCTGCCGAAGAACAAGGTCGCGAGCAAGCTCTGCAAAGCCCCCTGCAGTCCATCTCTTGGTCGCATGCCGCGCCCCAGGCGCAAGACCCAGTAGCATTCGTTGTTGATGCGACGAAGCCGTTTCATTGTCGGACCAGACTTCCGGACCCAGATCGTCAAACTCAATTCCTAGATGCCGGACAGTGTTCCAGTATCGTTTGGCGATGGGTGTCACGATGCGTGGAAATCGCTTCAGCCAAATCAGCGCGAGCTTCTCCAGACGGTGCTTTGCCACCTTCAGCACCTGCGTCGATGCCTGTGCCGAAATCGAAGAGATCAGCTGCGCCGACCGGCGGTTCTTCTGCAGGTCGATGACGATATCGTAAGGGGCTTGCCCAGCCTGCTCGATCAGGGCTTCATTTGTGCGCGTGTTCCGGTCAACTCCATAGACGTTGCGCACCCTCGGGTTGTGCGCCCACACCTCAACAAAGCGCTTGTCAACCGCGACATCGATCACCGCTCCTGGTAGGGAACAACTAATCTGACGCACCAGCGAGGTGGCCAGAATCACATCGCCAAGCGACGAAAGGCGGATCACGAGAATGGATGGCATTGCGGGAAAGTTGCGATCTTTGCGCGGCAGAATTCCCGCAACTTACGCGACAATCCCATGCGCTTCTCGGTAGAACAGGATGACGAATTAGTAGTGTTTACGCTCAAGGAGCCCACGCTTGATGCCGTGCTCGCTCCCGAAGTCAAAAGCGAGATCCTGATCATCTGTCAGCCAGCCGTCAAGGCCCTCATCATTGACCTCTCAATGGTCCAACTGTGTGACACACAGGGCCTGTCTGCCCTCCTCCTTGCCCGACGTCAGATGAACGACAACGAAGGATTTGTGGTCGTCGTCGGTACCAGCGAAAACGTCCGGGATCTCTTCCGTATCACCCAGATCGAATCCATGTTCGAGTTCAAAGACACCGTCAGCCAAGCCATTGCGTGGCTCCAGGAATAGGTTTCAGGTGTGAGTTTTTGGGTGTGAGGTTTCAGGTAGTTACGGCAAAGCCCAACCTCTTGCGCGAAGCGCACCTCTACGGCGAAGCCGTCTACTCTTTCGGCGGCAGCGGCAATGATCCTGGGATTCCCATCAGCGGGAAGTCTTTGCGCAGCGGGTAGAGTGGGGTTCCATCTTCGTCCATGAAATCTTCGGGCATGAAGAAGCGGCGCAGGTCTGGGTGACCGTCGAAGACGATGCCATACATGTCATACGTTTCGCGCTCATACCAGTTTGCACTTTCGTACACATTGACGGCTGTTGGGGCGTGAGGATGATCTTCGCGAACAGCGATCTTGACGCGGACATGCGTTCCATGAGCGATCGAGTAGAGGAAGTACACCACCTCAAAACGGTCACCGGGACGCGCCCAGTCAACTGCCGTGATGTCAAGCAGTTGATTGAATTGCGTCGAAGGGTTTTCCTTGAGCTCGGCAAGAACGTCGGTAATCTCACCGGCAGAGACATGAAGCGTAACGTCGCCGTGATGCTCAGAAAGCGTGCAGCCGGGGGCAATAGCTTTGGCAACGCTGAGGATGTCGGTGCTGGAGATTGGCATACGGATGATCCTTGACGAATTCGCAAACGTATTTGGATCATCTGGTACTTGGTGAGCCCCTTTCATGAGGCGCCGTTTTGACCGGTCTGATCCTTTGGCGTGGTCGCAAAGATAACGTCCCACAGCGGATTACTCACTCCAAAGGCCGTATGGTCATCGACGAAGTGATGATTCATGTGATAGCGGCGCAGGGCCCGACCAATTCGGCTGCTCATGGCCAGGTGATGGGTAGCATAGTGGATCATGTCATAGCACAGGTATCCGAAGAGAAACCCGGCAAAGACGCCTGGACGCCATGACCCGAAGATGAAACCGAACAGTCCCCAGAACAGAACTGCCAGTGGGGCGCTCACCATCAGGGGCATCACAAGACGCGTTGAATCCCGGGGATAGGCATGATGGATCCCGTGGACAAGAAAGTGCACTCGGCGTCCAAGCCGCGATGTGGGCTGGTAGTGAAACACCCACCGGTGAAGGGCATACTCGGTGAACGTCCAGAGTATGACCCCAAGCCAGAAGGCAATTCCGGAGCTGGCAAGTGGTAGATCCCGGAAAGACGCATAGCCGGCGATGCCGATCACGGGCAGATATGCGGCCAGCGGTGTGGCTGGGTGAATATGGGACAGGTATTCGAGAACCGGGTTGGCAAACAACCGCGCTGTCTCATCGCGCTTAGAAATGATCTCGACGCTCATGTGGCTCCTGTGATGCGAAAAGTGGATGACTGCCGAGGCACTCACCCGCTTGCGTCACAGGCCGAGCGCTCGATGCATTTCCTCACCATAGTCAGTGAAGATCTCCTCCCCTGGTTTGATGCGCCGTGTGGCGACGATCCAGACGCGACCCCCAACGTTCACGTACTCTGCATTGGGCTTCTTGCCCGAACCATGATAGTCGCAGGCATAACGCGCCACACCGGCGTCGGTGCGACGTGCATCGATAACGTACTTCTCAGAGAGAGCAAGGCCGTATGACCCGATCTGTTCGGACTTGTAACGACGCTCATACTGTTCAGTCGTAAGCTTCTCGCCGGTATACTCGACGATTCGCTGATCAACTTCAAAGATGCGCTCGGCAAAGAGCCCCTTCCCTGCCTGGGGAATGCCGCTCTTTCGCACCGACACTCCAAGAACGGCTCGCGTGTGCGGACCGCAGAAAGGATGCGTCGATGTCGTCATTCTCTTACATCGACCATGGTCACCGGTGTGCGCACACCGCTTTGTGACCTTCACCACGTGATGTTGCATGGGCGCGAATATATGTTTCGAAACGTCGGTTTTTCGCTACGTCAAAACTTCCACCGGAAGCTGACCATGATGTTGCGCCCTGCCTGGACGAAGTACGTCGGGACGACTACGCCGTTGAATGAGCCTGACCCACCATTGGTCACAATGAACGCATCGGTCAGATTGTTGATGGACGCCACAACCTCGGAGTAGTCCTTGATTCTGTAGCGCATCTGCATATCAAGGCGCACGAAGCTCGGCAGTATCATCGTGGGGTCGTTGTTGAGGTCCACGAAAGATTTGCCGACATACCGAGCGTCGGTTGTGACCGACAAATCGGAATTCAAAGACCATGTGGCCGAGAATCGGGCCATCAGTTCCGGCGTCAGGATCGGCACCACGTTGGTGAACACCGTGTCGCGCCCGATGTTATCAGGACGGTACTCGGAAATGGTAGATCGCATCACCGTGGCCGAGGCCGAAATGTCCAGCGATGGCAACAAGCGTGCCGAGGCTTCCAGCTCGATACCCAGCCGACGGCTTGAGGGAACGTTCTTGCGCAGCTGCACGAATTGCTGCTCGATGAAGGGACCGATAGGAGCGATCTCATCGGTCATGAACATGCCGAAGGCATTGGCGGAAATGCGCACATCGCCGCCGGTATAGCGGTAACCGAGCTCGATGTTGTCAACCACCTCCGGTCGTACCGCATTGGGATTGCGAAGGATATCGACGTTGGCCGATGTGATCTGCGTGCCGCCCAGCAGATCAAACCGCGTTGGTTCGCGGCTGGTACGCCCGTAGGATGCGTACAGCTCCGTCGCAGCAGAAAGGTCATACGTGGCACCTACACGTGGATTGAGAAAGAGCCACGAGTGAACCGGCAGCGGCTCGGCAATGCCCGAGCGCCTGTCCGGAGAAAAGGTCATATCGACATACCGAACCTGCAGATCGGCCCTGAGCGTGATCTGATCGATGGTGTAATCGGCCCGAACAAAGCCACCGAGCTCGTTCTTCTGTGTGCTGTCATCGTAGTAGGGGGCATCGCTGGCCGGTGAAACGAATTCCCAGTTCCGACGGCGGAACATGTAGCCGTGCACGCCTACCGTAGTGTTGAGTCCCGTCGCCAGGTTGTTGACGGCCAGCATGGATATCACGCCACTGTGACGGTTCTTTAGTGGGTAGTTGATCTGCGTCAGTGTGCCAACGCTGTCCCGAAATCCTGAGAAATAATCGCCCCCTGCCAAGCCTCCATAGATGCTGGTCTCCCAGGTGATGTCGTCGGAGAGTGAGCGTGCATAGGTCAGCTTCAGCAGACTCTGACCGAAATCGTCACGATCAGTAGAATCGTTGATGTTCGTTCGTGGATCAGCTTCGGCAAGGGGCTTGGGCACAGCGTAGTACCCTAGTTGATTGTCCGTGCGACCCCAGAGAGCAAGCACACGAACCATGTCACGGTCTCGCACCCAGGAGCCGGAGACCATCAGCGATGTGGCATCGGTTCCCGTGTTCCGACGATATCCTTCCGAGGATAGACGGGTAGCTCGAGCCATCACACTCACTCCGTTACTAAGCTGTCCCGTAGAGATCGTAGCACTGCCGCGCGACTGGTTGAACGAGCCAAGGTCAAGCGAAGCTTCGGCCGTCGGTGTCTTGGGCTGCACGGCCGACGTCTCGAAGTTGACCGCACCGGCAAACGCTGCCGTACCGTTGCTACTCATGCCCACACCCCGCTGGACCTGGATCGACGACATGCCGTTGACAAGGTCACCGATGTTCGAGAAGAACACTCCCTGGTCGATCATGTCGTTGAGCGGCACTCCGTCGATGGTCACGTTCACCCGTGTCTGGTCAATGCCTCGCAGCCGGAACGAACCGTAATTCGTCACGCCAGACCCTGACTCCGAGAACGACAGTACCGACGGTGTAGCCCGCTCGATCAGGAACTGCGGATCCTGGCCATTGTGCCATTGCCGAATCGCATCGCGCGTGATGGTGGTATGCGTCACCGGATCCGCACGTCCGATGCGGTAGCTCGAGACCTCGAGCGCGCGACCCCGCACGATGCGGATCGAATCACCGGCAGCTGTGGAGTCGGATTCGGCCGTCAGTACAGATGATGGAAGAAGGCAACCTGCGCACAGCAGGGAAAGCAGAGCAAACATGGACGACCCTCATCAGTGATGAAACACCAGAGTAACGTCCGTTATGAGGGTGATCGCCGTTTTCCTTCGCCGGTATTATCCGGATCAGGTACCAAGAGTGTGATCTCAGCCGCACATACTTGTGCAGCACCTCTAACGGGAGTGCGAAGATACGGCCGGGGAAGATTCTATCTTTGCACATGGACAAGTTCATCGTGCACGGCAACACGCGCCTTCAAGGAACCGTGGCCATTTCCGGGGCAAAGAATGCCTCGCTTGCGCTGATGCCGACATGCCTTCTCACAGGCGGCACACTGACGCTCACCAACACTCCGAACAACCGGGACCTCGGAACAATGAGTCGGCTGCTCAGCTCCATGGGTGTCGGGATGCATCTTAGCGGTGACGTTTTGTCGCTGGACGCTTCGAACGTAACGAGCCAGGAAGCCCCCTACGAACATGTCAAGCAGATGCGAGCGTCGATCTATGTGCTCGGACCACTCGTGGCCCGCTACGGCAGAGCACGCGTTTCTCTTCCAGGGGGCTGCAACTTCGGACCTCGTCCGGTGGACCTGCATCTGAAGGGTCTCGAAAAACTTGGCGCAACCATCGAGCTCAGTGAAGGATACATCAATGCCAGCTGCTCGCGGCTGCAGGGAACACATTTCCACTTCGACATCTCCAGCGTCGGTGCTTCCGTCAATGTTCTCTCGGCTGCGGTACTTGCTAAGGGACATACCACTCTGACAAATGTGGCCATCGAACCTGAGGTGACGGCCGTAGCGCATCTTCTGGTAAAAATGGGCGCCAAGATCGAGGGCATCGGGACAACGACACTCGAGATCGACGGTGTTGATGAACTGCATCCTGTAACCGAGGCTACTATTCCGGACCGGATCGAGGCGGCAACGTTCATGCTGGCGGCGGCCATGACGCGTGGTGATGTGACCCTGACCAATGTCGAACCTTCACATCTGAGCGCCGTCACACAGAGCATGGAAGAAACAGGCTGTTCGGTACAGATCGACGGAACGACAATGCGCGTGTGCCTTGATCACACACCCGAGGCCGTTGACGTGACAGCGGCGATTTATCCCGGCTTTCCGACAGACACACAGGCCCAGTGGGCCGCCTACATGCTGACCGCTCAGGGGGCTTCCCGGATCAAGGACACGATCTACCCAACCCGCTTTGGCTACGTTCCGGAGCTGCAGCGACTCGGCGCCACGATCGAGACTGGCGAGGGCTACTGCGTCGTCAAGGGCGGCGCGCACCTGACCGGAGCAACGGTGATGTCAAGCGACCTGCGCGCCAGCGTTAGCCTTGTCATGGCCGGGCTGGTTGCTGATGGTAACACCGAGATCCTGCGGGTGTATCACCTCGACCGCGGATATGAGGCACTCGAGCACAAACTGGGTGGACTCGGTGCTCACATCGAACGCCACAGCACGGAGGTCTATTGATGCGTTGCACGGTGATCGTCTGCATCGGTGTTCTGTTGCCTCTGATGCTGACCGCCGTAGCGGCACAACCATCGGTCAAGGACGGCAGCGAAGAGCTTCGAAAGCTGCGCCAGTCCATCGAGCAGACGCGGGCTCGTATCAAGGAACTCTCCGGACAGGAGCGCGCAGCCCGGCGCTCGCTTACGCTCTCGCAGCGACAGCGCTCTCAGCTCCGTGACCAGATCGTCCGACTTGAAGGATCCCTGCACAGACTGCAAGATTCTGTTGCGGTGATACAAGCACAGGTAAGCCAGACACAAAGCTCCATACGCCGCTCCGAGCAACGCTGGCGTGCAATTACTCGTTCGGTGTTCGAAGAGCAGCAGCGCCGACGGCATTTGCCACCAGCACCATCTCTCCTCAAGACGTTGGTCTATCAACGATCCACAGCTGCCATGAGCTCCTTCCGAAACCGTATGAATACGGTAGCTGATTCGCTGCAAAGTCGCGCCCTCGAGGTTGGTTCGCTTGCCCAACAGCAGCAGCAGATCCTGCAGATCAACCAGTCCCGACGCATGCAGGTCGATAAGAGCATACGCTCAGGTGAGCGCGACCTGCAGAAGGTCGTACAGTCGAAGTCAAAGCTGCTCGAAGAGCTCCGCACGAAACAGGCAAGTGCTCAGCGAATCGCATCGATGATCCGTAATCTGGTGCGAAAGGACCAGCAGCGACGTCAGGCCGAGGCGCGCACACGCGCTCCAAAGTCAGGGGGCTCTGCCGTACCTGACCGCACGCGCGTCGATGCTGGCCCCCTTCCAGAACGCGGAGCATTCTCGCGTAACTCGTTGCCGTGGCCCACATCGTCACGATTGATCTCGCAGGGCTACGGCATGTATAGGAATCCGCAGACGGGAACGACACTAGAGAATCCTGGCATTGACATTCGTGCGTCGAAGGGCAGCGTCGTCGATGCAGTCGCCTCCGGAACGGTCAGCACCGTGACATGGCTTCCGGGCTTCGGTTCATTGGTCATTGTTGACCACCAGAATGGCTTTCGCACGGTGTATGCAAATCTGGCCAGCGTTCGCGTGGCGTCAGGTTCACGAGTGCAGGCTGGAACGGCACTAGGCAGCAGTGGAAGCAGTATGGACGGTGATGTGGTCCACTTTGAAGTGTGGAACGGTGGCTCTCGGCTTAATCCGCTTTCATACCTGCGTTAACGGATCGATCGAGAGTCAGGAAATCCTCAACCTGCTTCGCATCTTCCATGCGCCCTACGCGACGGTATGATGCAATGAGCAGCGTGCATATTCTGTCGCGCTGAGCGGTACGTCGAGCCCGGTCCGGCACCTGCATCCAGGCTCGTTGCTTGTACGGACGCTGCAAGATGCGGATCACGGATGCCGCACTGCGTGCGCTGTCGGTCGCCGCTCTGGCGATCATTCCTGCCAGACGCCGCTCGACCGATTGAGACGTCACGCGGGCAGTGTCCGGAATGGTATGATCAACACGATTGGAGATCTGCTTGTCCAGCGCTGCAACCTTGGTGCTATCGAAGTCAAAGACCTGGAAGTGCGAAATCTCCTCAGGCTTGACGCGGACCCAGACGCGGTCTTTAGACTGTGATGAAAACCCATGCTGCCGGAGCTCTTCCAGAAGTCCCTGCGTGGTCTCATAGGTGAGATTCGTTTCGACAATGGCCAGGGCAGCACGCATGGCGAGCTGACCCAGGAAGTCGTCAGTCTTATCGAAGGTCCGCAGCAGCGCCTGACGAATAAACTGACCCTGGTTATAGGTCCGCTGATAGTCACCAGTGGCATATGCCTTGCGAGAGCGGAGCACCCGAAGCGTCGATGATGCATTATCCCGATATCCCATCAGCTCCAGTAGGCCCAGCGCCTGCGAAAAGCCAAACTCCACCCAGTAGTCAACCTTGGGAACGCCGGCGATCTCAGCTACGGCCTTGAAGTATCCACTTTGTCCTTTGGCCGTCCGGACGTTGGCCAGCATGTTGAACGTCGTCGTGTCCGGGAAGCCTGCGTCGGCAGCAGTTCCACGTGGTATCGAAATGATCTCCACGCAACCAGAATCGAGGAAGAACCGAACGAGATGATTGGCATCGGCACGTCCGCCCCCTTCGCCCATGCGAGCATCAACACCAGTGACAAGCATGTTCACGACGCGTCCACGCGGGCGCGGGAATGAATCGGCATGTACTTGCACGGTGCTGTCGATCAGACTCAGGCGCGTTGTGTCAACACCCTCAGAGCTCAGCTTTGCAGGGGGCATAGCAGACATCGTATCTGCTGACTTCTGCTCAGCCGGATCCTTGTCGGAAGGTCCACAACCTATGATCGCAACGACGAGGAGCGTTGCAACTGTCAGCGTGAAGAACAACTGCCTCACTTCTCTAGGCCCTTCGCCTCGTTCCAGAAGGCATCCATCTCCTCGAGCGACATGCTGCGGAGCTCGCGTCCGATCTCTGCTGCACGACGTTCAATGTGCTGAAAACGGCCGATGAATGTATTTGTAGTGGCCTGCAGCGATTCTTCGGCGATGATGCCTTCGTGACGTGCCGCGTTGACCAGAGCGAAGAGCACATCACCGAACTCACGAGCAGCGCCGGGCTTGTTGCCAGCGTCGATCTCATGTTGCATTTCGGCGATCTCTTCATGCACCTTTGCCCAGACGTCTCGCCGGTCATGCCAGTCAAAGCCCACATTAGCTGCCTTCTCCTGCACTCGCTGTGCACGCAGGGCAGCTGGTAGGGTCTTGGGCACGCCGTCAAGAACTGACGTACGCCCTTCCTTCATCTTCAGACGTTCCCAGTTCTGCAACACGGTAGCCGTGTCCTCTGTCTGCTCGTCGCCGAAAATATGCGGGTGCCGGTTGACAAGCTTTGCAAACTCCCCGGCTACCAGCTCGCGCAGCGTAAACGCCCCGCGTCCTTCTGCAATAACAGAATGCATCACGACATGCAGGAGGAGATCTCCGAGCTCTTTGCGAAGCTCGTCATCATTGCCCTGTTGGATCGCATCCAAGGTCTCGTAGGCTTCTTCGATGAGAAGATGCGAGATGCTCTCGTGCGTTTGTTCACGGTCCCACGGACAGTCGGCACGAAGAATCTTCACCAATCGTATGAACGACTCCAGCTGTGAGAGCGTGTCGTTTGGATCAGTAGGTACGGGAACAGGCCGAAGTGGCGGCACGGTGCATCCTGCCGGTGGTGAGAGAATCTGACGTTTGCCGGAGTACGGTTCGGTCAGGCCAGTGGTGCAACGTATTCTTCTGACGGACGAGCCAGCGCCTGACGCACCCAGCGTCCGTTCTCCTCGGCCTTGCGGCGCACGGCGAGGCGCTCGGCATTACATGGTCCATGACCGTTGATAACGCGCTTGAACTCATCCCAGTCAGGGTCACCATACGACCACTTGCCCGATTCCGGATCTTTCTTCAGCTCAGGGTCAGGAATGGTCAGTCCGAGTTCCCAGATCTTTGGTACATACTGGTTGAAGAACTGCTGACGCATGTCATCGTTCGTGGCCATCTTGACCTTCCAGCGCATGAGCTTTTCTGTATGCTGACTGGCCACATCTGGCGGACCGAAGAAGTGCATGATTGGACGCCACCAGCGGTTGAGAGCTTCTTGAAGCATCTCACGCTGCTTTGGCGTACCCGTGGCCAATGCTACAACGTTGTCATAGCCGTATTTGAGATGGAATGATTCTTCCTGACAGATGCGCTCAAGGGCACGACAGTAAGGGGCGTACGACCCCTTGGAGTTCGCCACCTGGTTAATGATGGCCGAAGCATCAATGAGCCATGCAATCACGGCCGTGTCAGCCCATGTCATAGCGGGATAGTTGAAGACGTTGGAGTACTTCGACTTCCCGGTGAGCAGGTCGTCGATCATCTTCTCACGGGGCTTACCGAGCGTCTCGGCAGCACTGTAGAGAAGCTGTGCGTGTCCCACCTCATCCTGCACCTTGGCCATGAGGGCAAGCTTACGCTTGAAACCAGGTGCACGCGTGATCCACGTACCCTCGGGAAGAGCGCCGATGATCTCTGAGTGCGCATGCTGCTCGATCATTCGGACAAGCTGACGGCGATACTCTGTCGGCATCCAGTCATGGGGCTCGATCTTCTCGCCCCGTGCAATACGGGCTTCGAACTCAGCGAGCTTCTGCGGGTCGTCCTGTGGTTGTTCGCCGGGTGCCGGGGCATCGACGACAGTAATGTTTCCGTACATGAGTTTCGTCCTACTGTTTTAGTCTGGCAATGCGAAAATGGTAAAAACCGAGCGGAGTGGCCATGGTCGGATTTGCGACGGCATCCTTGTAGAGACTCGTCACGGCAAACTTGAAAAGCTTCCCGGTGCCACTTCTAACGATCAGTGTGCGATCTGGGCTGCAGCGGATCGTGCGGGTAGCTCCATCATAGACAAACAGCGTGTTGGTCGGACCTGCCGATAGTGCCGTTGAAACGACGGGATTGGCTGTATCATCCGTGCGAAGCACCGCGCCCGCAGGGATGGCGGTCAGACTCTCAAAACGGCTGGAAACGACGATGCCAGCCACTGTTCCCGAACCGTTGGTACCCGAGTTGAGCTGCACCGGGATCGATCGGGTCCGCCCGTCGGGGTAGATGTACGGCATGCGAACGTCCCAGTTGGCACTGGCCGTTACGGTGGCCTTCATGCTGTCAAGCGAAATGTAGAGCCAGCGTGCGACACTGTCGGTTGTCACGTTGGCAAAGGCAAAGGTCGTTGTATCGACACTGTCCGGTGTCGGCTCGGTTGTGGATTCGGAACACCCAGGAAGTGCGATCAGCCAGGCTGCGAGCGCGATCAGGGTCAGTCGTGTGGTGAGCTTCATAGATCAGGGGTAAGTGGTGATGATCAGGGACGTACGCGGACACGGTCTAGAACGGATTTCCCAATGCGAGCTCCATGCTCGCTGCCGGCATCGCACCCTCTTCGATAATGGATGCCGCCGTACAGACGGCTTATCGAGGCTTCGCGGGCGGCGTCACGAAAACTTGCAAAGTTTCTGACGCCGAATCCGAATCGGGCTTCCGTGCTGTCGGTAAAGGCCATATCTCCGAAGAACGACGTTAAAACCTCCGCTGCAGCCGCCGTTATTGTCGAGTGGCCGCTGGCGTGCTCGGGAAACGGTGGAGTCTGTAGCAAAGGTTCCCATGCTTTGTCGATGTACTGATTAACGTAGGTCACAGGACGGATCAGATTTCCGCGGAATTTCTCTGCCCAGCATGCTGTGAAACCGTCAAACAGGCCAAACGCGAGCATCGAATAGATCTCCATGGAGGCAACCATGGGAGTTTTTTGGGCAACCATGATCTGCTCGGCGATGTTCATCCAGTGTCCACCCGGTGAGATCTGCCGGGAATTAAAGATGAAGTGGCCATGGTAGCTGGTCACCACCGGATTGTCGTTCCAGAAGTTGGCAATGGCGCGCTGCTCAGGTGTGAGGTTCTGCGAGATTTCCCGGACCTCTTCCGCGGCCTTGAAGAATGAGGAGCCCCTTTTCGTGCTGAACGGAATGCTTGGCGGCACAGGAAATTCCGAGACACTCTTCAGGACAATCGTTCGCACGCGTCCACAGTAGGGCGAAAGTGGCTTGGCAAAGTTCGGCGGCGTCGGCACCCAGCACGAGTCACAGCGTGGCCACTCGTAGTCGGGCAGGCCCTGCGTGCGGGTGTAGCCGTCAGCCTTGGCATAGGCAAGGATCGCCGCGCCGACACTCTGGCCGTACTTCTTTGAACGCGCAAAAACATCAGCAGGCATATCGGTGGTCAGCTGATCAAACTGCACGCGAGCCAGACTATCCGAGAACGAAATGCGATAGAGCAGCTTACTACAGGCCGTCTGGTAGGCTGCCACGATCGCCACGCGCCAGTCGTAGGTGGAGTCGGCTGCCGGCTGGGGGACCCCCGAAAAGCCATTGAGCATGCCGGCCATGGACTTATAGCCGGGCTGGGCGTGACGTCCGGCCTCGTATCCTGCGAGATTGGAGTAGGAGTGGATGCGGGCCGCCACCGGCGGACCGAAGCCATCTTCCATGATGACCTCGATCACCAGACGATTCCATTCATGCACAATGGACGTACCGTCAAGTGACCAGGCATGCAACGTCGGCGCGGTGACGAGCACCATCGCCATTAGCAGGCGACGCAGTGAATTCATGTTCAAAATTACGGGATTCTTACTTGCGCAATGGCAGGGCAAACAGACGAGCTGCGGCAGAATTGCGTGCAACCATAAGCAGGCGGGCTGCTGGGGTTCGCACAATACCCAGGTCACGCCCCTCGCCATAGGCTACAAAGCCACTTTCTCGCACGGTAAGGGGCTTAAGCTTCCCCCCCCCTTCATTGCGCAGGATAAGCCCCATACCGGCATCATATCCGATCACGTCGGCATCCGCTGTGCGCGTGTTGCCGGTCGTGATCACATCCGGATCCCCATCCTGGTCGATGTCGTCGATCAGTATTTCGGTGATCGGAGCGATCTGTGCCAGATCGTCAAAGGGCGTGAACGTGAAGCGCCCTGATGTATTGACAAGCACTCCAGATGCGAACTCATCAACCTGCATGGTGGTCATGGTTGTGGTGTCACGGCCGGCAAGTAGGTCAGCCGTTGAAGCTTTGGCGTAGGCATCGAAGGTGGTAAAGGTGCGCGTCATCGTCGGGATATGCTGCGTCATGAGCTGACGTCCGCGCAGCGGCACATCTTTGCCCTCGAGGTCCTGAGAGATGATCTGCTCAAGCGACCCATTGTCATCAAGATCGGCCGTGCGGCAGCGGATCGGTTTGCCGGGTACGGGCACAAACCGGCAGTTCAGCCCTACGTTGCCGAGCAGCAGGTCCTGATCTCCATCTCCGTCAATGTCGGCAGCACGCACGCACGACCACCAGCCGTTAAGACGGGTCGGCATGGACGCAGCCGTCACGTTGGTGAAGCGACCACTGCTGTTGAGCCAGAGTGAGGGTGTCATCCACTCCCCCACCACGACAAGATCAAGGTCCCGGTCGCCATCAACGTCAACCCACGTGGCGGAGCTGGTCATTCCGACGCTTGCAAGCCCCGGAGCGATTTCATCGGTCACATCGCGCATAATGCCTTTGTCGTTGCGGTACAGGACGCTCCGAGCTGACGTAGGAAACTTCCCTGGCACGATCCGACCACCAACAAAGAGGTCGGCGTCCTTATCGCCGTCAATATCAGCTGCGATCACACATGAACCTGCCTGACGTCGGTCGCCTGGCACCTCTGATCGTGTGAATCTACCTTTACCATCGTTGAGATACAGTCGATCCGCCAGCTCATCGTCGCCGTCGGTGAACTCCGCCCCACCCGTGACGACGTAGAGGTCGAGATCGCGGTCGCCGTCAACGTCGAAGAGTGCAACATCAACATCCTCCGACTCGATCACGTCATTGAGATCGGTTGACGTGGAAACGAACGTGCCATTCTTCTGCTGAACAAAGCATTGTGTGGGCTGATACTTGGCCCCGCACGTGATCACGTCCTCACGCCCGTCACCGTTAACGTCTCCAATGGCCATACGGGGCCCGTCCTTGGAATAGCGGTAGGGGATGAGTCGCTCGCGCTTGAAGTCGTCGTAGGAATTCTCACGGTGAACGAACGGAAACACGCTATCAGCAACGGCTTTGAGAAGGGGTCTGGCCGGTCGCACCGCCGGCGGGACAGTAGCGGTGGTCAGCGGCCGGTCAAGGCGGTTATACCGAAGCGCCTCGATTGAACGGTAGGTTGTTTCCAATCCATTGCTCCAGAGGGCCACGACGCTGTCGATGCGTTCATCCTGCGCCAGAGCGATCACGATACGTGAATCAGACGTGGACTGGAAGCCCCGTGAGGAATAGATCTCTCGCACGATAGTGCGCCGGCTAGTGATGATGCGTATCCGCGACCCTATCCCCTGTCGGTTGGACGTTCCATCGGAGACCTCGAAACCCACCCAACGCAGCGGCTTTGCATCGACCTTGTCAATGATCTGATTGATCAGGACTGAAGCGTCATCATCAGTGTTGTTGACAATGAGGTCAATATCTCCGTCGTCATCGAGATCTGCAAAGGCCGCCCCATTCGAGATACGTGGCAGCGTCAGGTCTGGCTCGTTCGCCGCCGGGCGGTAGCGCAAGCCATCTGCATTGAGAAACAGATAGTTCGACAGCTTGGACACCGGCATATTCATCGAAGCTTCGCGCTGAGACGTGAATCCCTTGGAACGAAGGTTGTAAGCGTAGTCCTGATCACCAAGGTCGCGCTTGGTTCCATTGGTAACAAACAGGTCGAGACCCCCGTCGAGATCGACATCGGCGGCCAAAACGCACCAGCTCCAGTCGGTGGCTGAGATGCCGGCAAGGTGACCAACATCCACAAAGTACCCATCTCCCCGATTGAGGTGGTAGCAGTTGTGAATACGCTGCAGACTGTCGAAGAACGGGCCATAAATGGACATGCCCCCGAGTTGCGTCTGTCGGCGGTAGTTGTCACGCGGGAGCATGTCAAGCGTGACCACGTCAAGCATACCATCGCCATTTAGATCGGCCATGTCGCTACCCATGGAAGCCCATGACATGTGTGGGAGCTGCGACGTTGCGCGATTGAGGAACGTGCCGTTGCGCTGATTGATCCAGAGATTATCCCGCTCTTCGAAGTCGTTTGTTACAAAGATGTCTGGCCAGCCATCGTCATTGACGTCACCGATCGAGGCTGATAGGCCATAGCCCTTGTCAACGATCCCGGCCGCCGCACTGACGTCAACGTACTGTCCTTTGCCGTCGTTACGAAACAGCATGTCGGACCGTCCGGGGTTAAGGTATCCGTTACGGCGGGGCTCGCCGCTGTTGACGAGAAACACATCGAGGTCGCCATCGCGGTCATAGTCGATCTGTGACGCATGCGTCGAATATGCACTTACGATTAAGGCCGACGAACTATCGCGACTGAATGTGCCTGCACCGCGATTAAGAAACAGGATATTCCGGTTATAGCGGCGACTGAGATAGATATCGAGAAGTCCATCACTATTGAGATCGGCAACCAGTATCCCTGTGTTTAACAGCGTATCATCGATCGATAAACCACTAGAGCGTGTACGGTCTTCAAACCGAAGTCCACCCATGTTGCGGAACATCGCTATACCACGATTGGTACTGGAGAAGACAAGGTCCAGGAGCCCGTCGCCATCTAGATCTCCGACACCGACGCCGCCACCATTGAACATGTAGAAGTCGGCAAGGATATTCAGTGAGTCCGACTCGCGAATGTCATTGCGAAAGGTCACGCCCGAGCGCGTCGGATCCAGGGATTGGAAGATCTGTCCCGGAAGCCGATACGACACGAATAACAGCATCGCTGTGATGCAGAACGTGACCATATGACTATGCCTTACGAGTGATATCGCAGGAAGATACCGATAGCTACTACCGAAAAGACAACATTTGCGCTCCATGCGACCAACATGGGAGAATAATCAGCATTCGCGCCAATGGCCTGACTGATCTTGGTAAAGGCGATGTAGCTCACAGCGATCACCAGTGCTGCGGTGATGTTAGCCGCCATTCCGCCACGGCGGCGCACGGATGCGAATGGGACGGTGATCATGACAACGATGATGTTCACGAAAGGGAAGGCCCACTGGCCGGCAAGGTCGATCTCCGCCACACGGGTCTGCTTGCCCCCTTTACGAAGCATTTCGAGGTACTCGGCAAGCTCCGGGAAGGTCATCTCATCAGTACTCTGCTGGAGTCGCATGATCTGCTCATGCCTGATACTCAAGGGGACATCAACTGAGTCGAGCTGGACGATCTTGATCGAGTCGGCTATAAAGGTTCTGCGAACAGCATCAATCCCAACCCAGCATGCGCGGGTACTATCCCAGGACATACGGTCAACATCCAAACGCCAGCGAAGGCGCGGCGAGGTCGGTGAGCCAAACTCCTCAACGCTGACCGCGGAGCCGATGCGGGCATCAGCATCATAGCGTTCGATGTTGATGTTCATCGTTGGTGACTCGCGAAATGCAAGGTCACTCAGGATACTCACACCCTGGCTGGTTCCCAGATATCGCCGTTCGAGGTCGCGCTTTTCAGCCGCGGCCTTCGGCACAACCCAGCCATTGAAGTACAACTGGCCAATACTGACCATGAAGCTGACCACCAGAACGGGAAGGAGTATGCGGGAGGTGCTGATCCCCCCCGATTTCATGGCGGTGATCTCGTTGAGATTGCTCAGACGTCCGATCGAGAAGAGACCGCTGAGCATGAGTGCAATCGGCGTGATGAGCTCGAGGATCTCGGGAACAAACGCCAGGTAGTAGCGGATGACCACCTCAGTCGTGGCCTTATTATCGAGGAACTGCTCAAGGCCGTCTATCAGATCAACAATGACGAAGATCATCGTCAGTGCCAGAAGGGCGAACAGAAACGTCGTAACGAACTGCCGCACCACATAGCGGTCCAGTGTCTTCACTGCCAGCCCCGTGGTTTCGCCGAAGGTGCAAAGACCAACGCGGCGTGGACAAGGATGATCAGGAATGCTGCGGCAGAACCAGCACCGGCAACCGACATCATCCTGAAGTCCGAAGGACTGGCACCGAGCAGACCCGGCAAGAACCATACACAGAGGCCGCCTAAGAGTGTACCGACCACAGTACCGAACGTCATGCATGCAAATGGCCCGATACGAAGCCATGCGTTCGTTCGTCCGTTTCGCGCAGTAATTGAACGATGGTTGTAGCCGCGGATACTTCTTCCCGAAACGATAGCGCAGGCCGTAATGAACATCATTGCGAAGGCAGCACCACCCACTATGCCATTGGAATGGGCTCGTTTATCACTCTCCAACGAGTCTATCGCACGCCCGGGTACCATGATCTGTTCGATGCGATCGTCCATTCGGCGCCGCAGTGACCGGACAACATTGTCCACGTGGTGCGACGTTACATACTCACTTCGGAGATGCACACGAACAACCTCTGGCAGTGCGGCGATCTCTGCCATCCAATTTGACGCGCTGTCAGGGTCGAGACCGACATCCGACTGAAACATCTGCCAGACGGTCTGACGGTCGAGATGAATGCTCTTCACGACATCCGGCCTGCGTCTGAGCAGTGCGGTTAGTTCATCGAGCTGTTCGCCGAACACGCCGTCACGAAGGGCAATATCGATGGCCACTTCCTGGGCAACCGCATCAATGTTCATGCGCGTATTGACTGCAATCGCGGCAGCGATAGCCGATGCAAACACCAGTGAGGACACCAAAACAGTATGAAGCGTCCAAAGGGGCCAATGCCGCCGCAAAAAGCCTCGTGCCATGATCACGTGTGGCCAGAACATCACGTTCCT
The DNA here is from genome assembly GCA_964393485.1 of uncultured Melioribacter sp. Taxonomy (GTDB): domain Bacteria; phylum Bacteroidota; class Ignavibacteria; order Kapaibacteriales; family Kapaibacteriaceae; genus UBA10438. The sequence continues at coordinate 19,330 of CAYMTW010000027.1, forward strand.
CCTTTGCGAAAACGATGCAGCAGATTTCGCGCGTCAGGCAGGACACGCGAGAATGCTCGCATCGGAAGACCGAGTGACTTCTTGACGTGGAGAGTATAGAAGAGACTCACGATCAGCGTGTTGGCTACAAGACCCAGCCCAACCAGCCCCGGTTGCTCCGCATAGCCAACGAAGATCAGAACGGCAAAGGACGATATCACTCCGATGGAGCTGTACCGCAAGATCGATGAACTCTGCCCCATGGCGAGGATGATCGTGCCCAAAAGTCCGAACGGCATGATCAGGGCCGACAGCGTTAGAACGTCGAAATGTCCAACGGCAGCGGCATACTCGGGCTTCAAGAATGTGATGATGAGATTACTTGCACCAAGCTCCAAAATGGCTACGATCACGATAACCGGAAGTAGTGTAAAGCTCACTGCCTTCGTCACGAGGGTCTGCAGGTCCTCGATCCGACGTTGAGCAAACATTCTCACCGCTGCGGGGTACATCAATGTGGTGACAGCGTCAAACCCCTGCTCGAAGATTCTATAGAGGTTCTTTGCCGGATTATAGACCCCAACGACCCCGACATCAAAGAAGGCCGCGATAACATAGACATCCAGCAGTCGCGGAGCGGTGTTTAGCGCCGTTGCGGCCGCCAGTGGGAGTCCATAGCCGAGGTAGGTCCGCAGCGTCATCATGCCCTTCTTCGAGAAGACCATGTCCTTGCGAGTCATTACCATCGATACCAGCGAACTCGCTCCGATACCGACAAGGTCGATAAGAAGAATGTCCTCAAAGGTGTTGAGTCCGCCATGCGATATCGCCCAGATGGTCATTAACGTCCGGACGCCGAACCAGATAGCATCGGCAACGAAAAGATCCCGCATGCGCATATCGCGGTACAGGATCTTGAGGCAAAACATTCTCGGTATCGTCAAAAGGCAATAGAGCGGAAGCCACTGAGCAACCAGGGCGAACTCACGCACATGGAAGAGCTCGGTAAGGGGCTCACTGAAGACAAACATCAGTCCCGAGGACCCCATTACGACGATAATGTGGATGAGCATAGCCAGCATGTTCACCCTGGGGCGGTCTTCTACATCAACTCCAAACTGGATCACACCTGCAAGCGCTGATCCGTCCGAAACCATCATGATCCAGGAGTTTAGTGCCACGAGCAACGTGAACACCCCGTACACTTCCTTAGGAAGCGCCGCGATCTGCAGAAACTGAACAAAACCGTACCCGACGTACAGCATTTTGTCCGCCATGGACCAGGAGATCGCTCCGAGGTGGGCCGAAACCTTCATGTGGCAAAGATAGCTGTGGAGGTGCGGCCGTCAGGAGCGTTCAAGATGCAGCGTCCAGGAAATGTCTTTACCCCGGAGGCGCAGACACGAGGTCTGGGCCACCTCGGCGAATCGCTCTGAATAGGTTGCGGGCTCTCTACGGCCTTCAGCCCCCTGCCAGCTCAGCACAAGGGTGACCCCATCGGAGACGAGACGAACACTGTTCACGGTAGCGACGTCAACATACACGTTCGGATGAAACACGAACACACAGTCAGCATCGCCACCACCGGTGTCCATGAACTGATCATGTCCACGCAGAGCCCCTTGGTCAAGTTCGAGAAGCCGAATGTGACGTCCGACCCCTGGCCGTGCGACTTCACCACGGATAGATCGCTCGCCTGTTCTCTCCAGACGACGTTGCAGATGGTCTTCCAACAGCCAGAACAGTCCCGTTTCTCCGGGCGGGTGCTCGGCCTGATGGCACGCCGTCGGCCACATCGTCGAATGCATGGTCGCAGAACGCTCGGTGTTGCGCCGTTCCACATCAAAGGTATAGGTGGAGGATCCTGAATCAACGACAAACCAGCGTCCGTGGACGCGGATGGTCAGGCTATTCTGATCGCTGTGAGCATGGCCACCTTTCCCGAACTGTCCAACGGGACCGTTTCTAAGCGTGCACTGAAGACCACCGGCTTCGAGAATGCCGAGACCAAACGACTCCATATCGGTTGTTGCTCGCGATAGCGCATCCGCTCCGAAGAGCCTCCGGGCAACGTCATAGGTGTAGGACAGGTCTGGAGCAAAGCCCGTAAGCTTCATGGCAAGGCCATCATCGTTATCACCCACAAGGGGCATACCCATTGCTTCGAGCTGCCGGCTGCGTGCCAGCCCCGCTAATAGTTGTGATCGCTGAGGAACGCCAAGCAGCGCCTTTTCTCCAGCGTGCGACAGTAGCAGCATCGCGTGCACAAAGGTGTCGATCACCTGACGGTGGTACCCCGTGCTTGCCTCATTGGCCATGCCATCAGGCAAGATCTGGCGGGAGATCTCCTTCTGTACCTCAGAAACGCAAACGCGCCTCCAGCGATCGGCATCGGGGTGCGGATGCACGTACACAGAGGCAGCAAGAACTCCGAGAAGATTTGCGGCATAATGGGACGTTGACAACCCGCCCCGTGACTCGCGCTCGGCGAACGTCAGCATGGCATGGTCGATGGCTGTGGCCGCAACCAGACGGTCACCGTCGACGCTGCGCCAGCCAGTGCGGCGCGCCCAGTCCCAGGCCACCAGCATCGAATGAAGACGGATCCCTGTGCCCATCGGGAACGCCCAGTGCGTTCCGGTGCCAGGTGGATATGCTTGGACGAAGGCAGAGATCTCTCGCTCCAGACGCTCGCACCAGAGATCTCGATGTTCACTGTCGATATGAGCCGCCAGCGCATACGCACACCAGTGGTGCATGCGACTCAGTTCATGCACCGAGCGGACATCCACACCTTCAGGGTCTGGCAGGCCAACCCTCCACCGATCAATTCCATAGGCATCGACGATGCCGGCGTGCATGCGCCGGGCAAATTCTACAACGCTCGAACCGTTCTCAGCGAACCATTCCGATGACGGCAATGGAACCAGATTCAGTCGCAACGAACGTCCCTCCGAGGGCATTGTCGGCAGCGCCTGGCGCACACGACGGCGCTGGCAGATCTCGCGGAGGCGATCAGCAAGTTTGCGCAGGAGAAAGGGGCGCATCGGTCCACGCAGGATCCGTAATGTCCACCGGAGATTCATTGTGGCAATTTACCACCGTAGATTTGAGCCATGTGCGGTATCGCGGGAATCATTGATTCAACACTGACGGCCGGCACCTTGGCCGATCTGGGGATGCGCATGCTGCGCGTCACGTCGCACCGAGGTCCGGACAACAGCGGAACATTCTGTTCTGCTCCCTTATGGCTTGGGCATAACCGTCTTAGCATCATCGACCTTTCTGCGGCATCACATCAACCGATGTCATTTGGTGATCTATCGATCACCTTTAATGGTGAGGTGTATAACTACGTTGAACTGCGTCAGGAATTGTCCCAGGCAGGATATCAGTTCGAAACGACCGGCGACACGGAGGTGGTTCTCAAGGCATACCACCATTGGGGTGCATCAGCAGTTGAACGGTTTATCGGCATGTGGGCCTTAGCTATCTGGGACGGGTCTGAAAAGACCCTCTTCTGCTCCCGTGACCGCTTTGGCATCAAGCCGTTTCATTATAGCTACCGGGACGGACGCTTTTACTTTGCCTCGGAGATCAAGGCACTTCGTGGGATGCCCCTCGACCGTGGTGGCATCAATGAATCGCAGGTTTCACGCGGGCTCTACCTTGGCTGGATGCATCATTGGGATGAGACCTACTTTTCGGACATCAAAGCACTTCCTGCCACGCACAATGCGCTATTCAGCAACGGTGAGCTCCGAGTATGGCAGTATGCCGAAGTCGATACAACGGTCGATCACCGTCGAAGCTTTGATGACAGCGTCGAAGATTTTCGCTCAACCTTCATCGATTCCATCAAGCTGACCTCCCGACGGGATGTGCCAATGGGTGTGTGCCTCAGCGGTGGACTGGACTCCACGTCGATCGCCGGTGTACTCGCCTCATCAACCTCAGAGCACGAGGTCCGTGCCTTTACCGCTTACTACTGCGGCCCGGGCACCGTCGATGAGCGACCCTACATCCGGCACCTGCTGGATCGGTATCCGCAGATCATTTCCCGCGAGATCTCACCCAGCGACTCTGACGTTGCGGAAGCTCTCGATCGCATCGTCCACCTGATGGACGCACCGATGCCATCGTCATCGTATGTCTCGCAGTACTTCGTCATGGGGCTTGCTGCCCGTGAAGGCGTCAAGGTCGTCCTCGACGGTCAAGGATCAGATGAGATGCTCGGCGGGTACATGCACTCCTTGTACAGAGTCATTGCCGGACATATCAACGATGGTCGCCTACTCGAAGCCCATGCCGAGCTTCACGCCCATGCACAGCGTCAGTCCTACCCCCTCAAGCGTCGGATGAACGTCATGGCCAAGGCACTGCTCACGGCGGTCCGATCCGAACAGTCACTCTACGAGATCGAGTTCGCCCATACCTATCCGTGGTTGATGCAAAAGGAGCCCCATGGCTACCCACTGAGGCTTTCTTCTGCCGATGGGTCGAGGTTGAATGCATTTTTGCATAACCTCCTGCGCGTAACGCTACTGCCGACGCTGCTGCACACTGAGGACATCAATTCCATGGCCTTCAGCATTGAATCGCGTGTGCCGTTTCTCGATCATCGACTTGTTGATCTTTCGTTCCGCATGCCCACTGAACATAAGGTCTATCGTGGCCAGACAAAGCGGGTACTCCGGGCGGCCATGCGAGGCATCGTGCCAGATGCTATTCTTGACCGCAGGGACAAGACCGGATTTATCACACCCGGACACATCAAGTGGTTGCGTGGAGCTCTGTCCTACACCCTCGATGGGTCATGGCAAGCAATGGAACCGTACATCGACACACAACGGCTCGACTCCCTCCTCCAGGCCTATCGTCATGGCGATGATTCCAACGCTCTTCTGATCTGGCGACTTGCTATGCTGCGCATGTTCCTGAAATCCCTGTGAGCGAGCAATCGTTTTACGATCCACCCCGGCGTCGAACCAGTTTGACGACTCCAAGAACCATCTCCCGTTTACTATCTGCAACCTCGATCTCATGATCATTCGAAAGAACCAGCCGCATGACCTTACCGCGAATGATCTTTCGAATGTGATAGAGGTTAACGATGTGCGAGCGATGGACTCGAATGAAATGGCCTTCGGGAAGCACGTCATCGTAGTCTCCGATCGTTCGTGACATCACTAGCTGATTGCCCTTGTCGAAATGTATGACTGTATAGTTTCCCTCGCCCTTGACGTGCACGATCGACATTGCACTGCGCACGTCAATGCCCCGCTGGTGCGGAAGGGCGATAAGATCAGCCTGGTATTCCACGGTTGGATGACGCATGACTGACCTTCCGACGCTACGGCCGCTTGCCACAGCGAGTGCGCAGGCTTCGAGTTCCCTGACAATGATGTCGAGCGGAGGATCGTTCTCCCAGCTGTTCGCAACACGGCCATCCTCCGAACTCGACATCGTGTTTGCTGAGCCCCCTATTCGAAGGATATGCGGGCGGCCGGAAGACTCTGGTCGAAGCCCTGGAGATAGCGAGTTCACGTCAACTCCAGGGCCGGTGCAGATCACATCGGGATCCGTCAACGCGCGACGTATTCGTACTTCGTTCTCTTCTGTGCACCGGCAGACGATTTCAATCGCTCCTCCAGCTGCTTTTCGTAATCTCTCCTCCAACATCACATGGTGCTCCTCCTTTGCGAAGAGCAGAACTCTCAAAAACATAACGATACTCCTAAGCAACAAATTTCCCCGCGGACGAAACGAATGTATGACAGTATATGTCATACATCCAAGTACAATGTCAGCAACCACTTTACATAGTTGTTTGCCTTTATGAATGATGTTTTTCTTCGCATTGGTATGGCGATTTTCTGTGGTGTGATCTATCGCCGACTGCCTGGATCGGTACCTGCGCAAGAGGTCAGGAAAGTGATCTCATCGATCGTTCTCAACATCTTCATTCCGCTACTCGCCTTCGGCGTCATGTGCCGCGCACCGATCGGAAGCGACCTTCTGTCGGTGCCCCTTGTCTCGATCATGAGCGCACTCGTCGGCCTTGCTTTGAGCTGGTTCATCTATGCGCTCGGGCTTCGCTCTCAACTATCCAGGCCTGCCATTGGGTCCCTGCTCCTGGCTTCAACCTGGTGCAACGCATTGTATATGGGGCTACCCATCACCACCGCCGTCATCGGTGAGCATGTGAGCCGCATACCGATCATGTTTGACTACCTTGGCATGACGCCGCTTCTCTTTACCATTGGAACGCTCATCGGAAGTCGATTTGGCACGACCGATGAAGAGGTGAGTATTGGCAGGGGGCTTTTTCAGGCCCTAAAGATGCCGCCTATGCTTGCCATGGCAGCAGGACTCATCGTCAACCTCACCGGAGTTCCTGTAGCAGACTGGTTTGTTGCTTCCTGCAGTGTTTCCGGAAGAGTTGTTGCCCCCCTGATGCTCTTCAGTATTGGCTTGACCCTCGCGATGCCCAAATGGAGATCTCTGGCAGTGCTGTTGCCCTCGGCACTCATTCGAACGATCATCGTTCCGGTTGCAGTGTACCCTTTGGCACTTGCCGTCATTGGAAATCCGGACGTGCTGCATGCGGTAATGCTTGAGGCCGCCATGCCGTCGATGATGCTCACGATGGTCTTTGCTGAACGGTACGGACTTGATGAAGTAGTGCTTGCACAGGCGATCATTGTTTCGACGCTTTTTTCCGTCTTCACCTTACCACAGGTTCTATCGTGGATACCGTAGAAATTCATATCGCCAGCGGTGATGTCGAAGCAGAACGTCTACTACGCACCGGACGCTCGTCGGTTATTGCCTGGCGCGAAGCGCTGGCCGACGGCCCTGTTCGGCCATTTGCGGATGATCTGTTTGCTATCCGTAGCCGGTTCGTCGAAGCATCCTACGGGGCTCCTCCCGGATCCTATCAAACGATGGTCGTGGAGCCGTTCGTTGAGATCACCAGTGCGCCACTGCAGCGAGTTGACCTGCATTTTGACACGGACCTCTTCTGCTGCGTGAATCTCATGTTTCTTGTTACACATCTGCGAAAAGTGCCGGAGCTGATCTGGACAACGCCAATCGAGTCCAGCCCCCTAACGCTGATTGACCGGGTATATCTCCATTCATGCTGGCATGCCTACACACAGGACGACCCACGCGTTCTCGAGGGACTCCTTGAGCAGGCACCGCCATCGATGCGCGCCTTTATACCGGCGATGCAAGCTCACCTTGAACGCTTTCCAAGTACTCTTTCCGGCATGGGCCGACCTCAAGAGTTGGTGGATGAGCTGCTTGACAGAAGTATCGACGACGATGCTGCGCTCATCTCAGCATTTCTGGCCGTCGATGAAAACCGCTACGGTTGGGGCGACCAGCAGATTCGACGAGAGATCGAATGGACACGACGTCAACGCGCAGCGGAGAACGTAACCCGCGACGTCGGTGGGTGTAGTGTAACGTCGCACCATCCGGAATGGCAATGGGATCCATCCCGTAGGATCGTCATCAGCGCCCTTAAGACTTCATGATAGCGTCGCCCTAGGTGATAACTTTGCGCATGCGCTCATTGATCGGTTCACTTCTGCGTCTTGCTCTGCACCTCTACCCGTTTGAGCGGGGAAAGTTCAGAATTCTCTCAACCGTGTTTCTTCCGTTGCTAGCCCCCAAGCCGGGAGCACCTGCCGTGACGAGGCTGCGGTACGGACTGCGCATGAAGATCGACCCCAGTGAGTTTCTCCAGGCGCACTTGTATCTGTTTGGATCCTACGAGCTGCCAACGATCCGCCACATCAGGTCGTTTCTCACACCAGGCGCAGTCTGTGTCGATGTCGGAGCGCAGATGGGCTACCTTTCGCTGGCCATGGCAACAAGTGCCGAGCGCAAGACAGCTGTCCATGCGTTCGAGCCAGAAGATGCGAATGCAGCTCGGTTCACCGAGAACATGGCCCTGAACAGCATTCAGAACGTACAGCTCCATAGAGAGGCCGTTGCCAACATAGAAGGAACGCTGCAGCTGTATCTGTCGAAGACCGATAATGCCGGCACGCATAGCACGCTATACAACGAGCGCACCGTCACACAGGAGTCTATTCAGATTCCAGCGACGACTCTTGATGCATTTGCAAACGCTGCAAACCTTCAGCGACTTGATCTCATCAAGGTGGATGTTGAGGGGGCCGAGTTTGAGGTAATCCAAGGGGCCGACAGGGTCCTACGCACCTACCGTCCACGGGTGATCCTTGAGCTCTGCGATCGACTGCAGATCGAACGTGGTCTGAGCAGCCGCCAGATCAAGGAGTATATGGTTGAACGAGGCTACTCTGCCTTCACGATTGCCGATGATGGAACACCTGTTCCGTCGGGACTTGACGACGAGCACATCAACGACAACGTTCTCTTTATTCCGCATCACTCCGTCTGATTGCCATGAAGGTGCGCCAGCTTGCCCCTTTCCCCCCACCTTTTGGAGGCGTTGCGCTGCACTGTGTGCGTCTGCTTGAGGGACTTCGCAGTAAGGGTGTTGATGCAAGGGGGGTTTCGCTAGGTGGTATTCCGGGTGGTATCAGTAGCATCTCCCGGTTCGGACTAGGTTTCTTTCTGAGTCGCTCACTGGTCCATTACCATACCGATGAGGGTAATCACCGGTGGATGCGCCTGTTGTCATGGTATTGGAGGCTCACGCGCACACCATACATCGTAACGGTGCACTCGTTTCGCGACCGTCCGGAGTTCACGAGTGCCCGTGTGCGCAGGTCACTTGCCAGTGCCTACCGGCGCGCCAAGGCCGTGATCTGCATCAGCGATGCTGTTGTGCACGAGCTTGAGCAACGCATCGGCGTCCGACATAAGCTAACGCGGACGATTCCGTCGAACCTGCCCTTAAGCTCTTGGGAGCGTCAGTCAGAGATTCCATCAGAGGTTTCTGCTTCATGGCAGGGGGCAAACATTCGGATTCTGGCCAATGCCGGACGTATCGTCAGTTACGAAGGCAAAGATCTCTACGGCACAGATATTCTTGTTGAAGCGTTTGTATCGATCACAGAGCCCGATGCCGCTCTCTGCATCGCCATCGGCGAGGTCGTCGATCCCGCTCGATGGGCCCCTGTACAGGCACTCATTGATCGCGATCCACGCATCAGCGTTCTGCGAAATCTCAACGGCCCCCTTGCTCCGATCGTCTCGCGCTCTCACATCGTCGTGCGACCGACTCGCACCGAGGGCGGACCGTCACTCACGCTGAGTGAGGCACTGGAGCTCGGCCGCTGGGCTGTCGGTTCCGACTCCGTCGAACGTCCTGAAGGCACCGTGCTCTTCCGCAAAGAAGAACCCGCAGATCTCGCACGCGCTTTGCGCCAGTGTATTGCCGATGTCAGACGTGGTGTTATGCCACCAGCCGTCGCGGGCAATGTTGATGCGGTTCAGAGGATCATCAATCTCTACCAGAGAGTGACGAGTGACGAGTGACGAGTGACCTCTGTACCTGCGTAACTGCGCGAACCGCTTCGTAACTCAGTACCTCCGTAATTCCGTAACTA
>CAYMTW010000028.1:0-28387 GCA_964393485.1 uncultured Melioribacter sp.
CGAAGCCGTCCCTCTACGGCGAAGCCGTCCCTTGGCTACAGCGCGATAACCCACTGCACCACGGGGATAGGAAGGGGCGCCCAGTTCGAGTTGTCTTGGATGTTGAGGAGGTTGCCCTTGTATCCGGCAAAACCAAACTGCCAGTAGGACGTTGCACTGTATTCCCAGCGGATGGCCGGGATAATGAAGATGTTTGAGAAGGTTTCGAAGTTTCGTGTGAATGCGACCGACGGGTCGTAGTAGTCGTAATCTTCTGTTCGCATCCATCGACCGTCAGGCAGTAGCACAGATCCAGAGCCCGTGATCATAAAGGCATCAACAATCAGTCGGACTTTGCGCGAAAGGCGCGTCGAAATACCGAAGGCGAGGTAGCCGCGTGACGTGGTGACCTGCGTCTGCGACATCTCAGAGAACTCCGGACGCGGGTATGTTTCCACAGCAAGGGACGTCGCACCATAGCCAGCCGTCAACGAGACATTTGACACGCCCGATTGAAAGGTTAACGTCAGCGTGGGTGCGGCCAGGAAGTTTCGGTCTGCAAGACTGCCGCCCCAGCCCACAAAGCCCCCTGCCCCTAGCCAGATATCTTCGGAAAGGGGCAACCGGTACATCGCCGTGGCAGCAATAGGTGCGCTGAACCATGATGCAAGGAGTCCGACGCTGACGCGTTCGCTCGGGAAAGCCTCCAGCGAGATTCCAGCGATGTTAAACTGCAGGCTCGATGAGCCCTTGGGCATGGGAAGGGCGCTTGAGGTCAGCACATACGTAGCTGTATTGACGCCTGATATGGCTCCGGCTGACGGCTCACCCTCGAGGGACGAGATCGTACGCACAAGATGTTTCGGAAGCACAAGTCGTGTACCATCGGCGAGCACTACCGATAGCTCACGGGAACTCATACTGACGATTCTTCCGCGCAGCAGAGTGCCATCATGACGTTCGATGCTCTGCATGGTTAGCGTGTCGGTCCAAGGCTGCAGCACAGCCCCCTGAGCCAGAGCCGACACCCCCATGCAGAACAGCGACAGAAGAATGAGGATGTGTGCTCTCATCACATTCTCACAAAGTAACCGATGGTGGGAGCCGGGACCATCGTCAATTCTCCATCCAGATACACAAATGGGAATGCAACCTGAAAGGCCGAGCCAGTGCCGGTAGCCACTCGAAGCCCGGGCATCCCGAAGAGGAACATGCTGGAATTCGAGCCGGCAGACAAGATGATGGAGTCAAACATGAGTGAGACCTTCGACCAGGCGTGCGTCTGACCGGCAATTGAGAAAAGGGCGCGTCCGCCGCCATCGTTATCGAAATAGACATATCCATACCCCGTGGATACGGTCAGATTCGATGCGCGGCTGCCAAAGGTCAGTGATCCGTACGGTAGCGCAAAGAAAATGAACTCGGGAATCCAGCCGTTCCAGCCAATGAGAGCACCGGCGGCGGCGTTGAGGTTCTCCGAGATCTTGGCCGTGGCCTTGATCGAGCCGAGGATGGGCGAGCCGATGTATGTCGTCAGAATTCCAACGGAGAGATTCTCAGCAGGTGCAAACTGAAAGTCCGGGCCAATGGTCGTGAACAAGATGTACGAGCCATCGTCTCCGATCGGGAAGCCATTGGTGGTGATGAAGTACCGAGAAGAAAACGGCAACTCCCGACCACGCGCATCAATTTGCTGCCGACTCTGTGCAACGGCCGGAGAGATCGACCTCACGAGTGTGCGCGGAATGATCACTGATCCGATCGCCGTCGAATCAAGCAGTACTTCACGCTCGTCAGCCGAAAGCAGCAGGCCCACGTAGCGACCGTCGTCAGTCTTTTCAACCGTTACCCATGAACCGATGCGCGGCGCAACTTGGGCCAGAGCGCGCGTCGAACAGAGGACCGCGCTCATGGACAGAGCCAAGAGAACGTAGCGCATGGCAGGTAAGATCCGGTACGTGAGCATTCAATGGCAAACTAACGAAAATGGCTCCCGAGGGAGCCACTGTCGTAGTTTCTTCGCACTATGCAGAATGGGGCTTACCAGCATTGTTCCATTGGCGTGTATTCCATTCCAAAGGCCTCGGCAACGGCTTCATAAACGATCTTGCCATCGACCACGTTGATACCGAGCTCAAGCTCCTTGCTGGCCTTACAGGCATCCTTCCAACCGTGGTTGGCAAGCTGAATGGCATATGGAAGCGTTGCGTTGGTGAGCGCGATCGTTGAGGTGTATGGCACAGCTCCAGGCATGTTGGCCACGCCGTAATGGACCACACCATCGACAACGTATGTCGGGTTTTCGTGTGTTGTTGGCTTGCAGGTTTCCACGCAGCCCCCTTGATCGACCGACACGTCAACGATCACCGAGCCTGGCTTCATGGTCGAGAGCATATCGCGCGTGATCAGGTGTGGTGCCTTGGCACCGACGATCAGCACGCCGCCCACGACGAGATCAGCCGTCTTGACGGCTTCGCGGATGTTGGCCTTCGTGGACATCTGGGTGATGACGTTGGCTGGCATCACGTCATTGAGATAGCGCAAGCGGTAGAGGTTATTATCGAACAGCGTAACACTTGCACCCAAGCCGGCAGCCATCTTCGCAGCGTTTGTTCCGACAACGCCGCCGCCGAGCACAACGACCTCAGCAGGACGTGTTCCCGGCACACCGCCCAGCAGAATACCACGTCCGCCCATTGGGTGCTCGAGGTACTTCGCGCCTTCCTGTGTGGCCATGCGTCCAGCCACTTCCGACATCGGGATCAGCAGCGGCAGCGAACCGTCAGACTTCTGCACGGTTTCGTATGCGATACACGTTGCACCGGCATTGACCATTGCCTCTGTGAGCTCGCGGGACGCGGCAAAGTGGAAGTAGGTGAACAGCGTCTGACCCTTGCGGATGAGGCTATACTCGGGAGCGATCGGCTCCTTAACCTTCATGATCATGTCGGCCTTGGCATAGACCTCAGCAGCAGTATCAATGATGGTCGCACCGGCGGCGATGTAGGCATCGTTTGAAAAACCACTGCCGACACCAGCGTTGGTTTCAACGATAACGTCATGGCCCTGTGAACGCAACGCATCAACACCGCCTGGTGTGAGTGCAACGCGCTTCTCGTTTGTCTTGATCTCCTTTGGTACGCCGATCAGCATAACCGTCCTCGCTTATGAGTTATTGGGGGGAAGAGTTCGCAATTCAGGACTGCAAAACTGCGAAATCGGCGCTCAATTGCCGAACAAAAGCCCTGTAAGTAGCATCGCCAGCAGAAGCATCAGTAAGAGCGCTACGGTGCGTGGTGGCATCTTCCGGTGCCAGAACGGCAATGTCACGAGCATTGCCATGAGAAGAATACCGACATAGCCCGCCAGCTCACTGCCAAGCCATTGTGTCCACGAGCGGAAGGGGGCTATCCCCCACCATGCCGTGACGTGCTCCGAGCCGGCAAGCCCCCTGACGGCATCGCGTAGCCCCCAGTTAGGAACCGCGACGAATGAAACACCCACAACGATGAGAAGGCCGATCGACAGGATCGGCGCACGGGTGGCATCGTCGAGAATGCGACGAAGCTCAGGGGTGATCATCAACAGGCCAAGCACGCCCAGAAGAAAGCCATGCACGGAATAGGTGCGCGCCAGAAGAAGTGCACCCGGCTCAATGCCCAGCAACGCAGCAATGATCCCTCCGAGAGGGGCGCTGCTTAGTTCATGTCCCATGATGCGGCGGGATATCTCAGCGTACACGTCATCAACAAGAATGCGCCCAGTCCAGCCCCCTGCCAACGCGATCAGCAGGAGCGAAAACAATCGCAGCCATGTCGTGCGATCAGACTCATAGGTGCGCAGCAAGCACAGCACTGCCAGCAGCACCGTGAGCAATCCCAGCAGAACATCCGACATCCAGTAATGGATGCGGCGCAACGTCTGCCCGAATGGGGCGTTGTTGATGGAGACGCGGATCGAGCTCTGCGCGACGCTGATTACGGGGTCACCGAGAGACGCAGGTGCCAGTTGCGGTGTTAGCACGGTCGCAGCGATCGTATCGGTGTAGGGTCCGTTGTGCAGAAGACGCACGGATGTGGCGATCGTCTGATCGGTCCCGTCGGAAGACCGAAGTGCATCGGAGGATGGCACGTACCACATCGCCAAGAGAATGCCGGTGAACACAACCATCAAGAGTGCGATTGCACTCAGTCCGACCAGGAGTGGACGGGCCTTTTCCATTGTTGATCTCAGCGCGTCCATCAAGCGGCGTTGCGTCGGGATGTGCGGATGTACAATCTGCCGTCATCCATACGGCATTCTAGCCTGGCAAGCGGCATGCGGGGCGGTCCGGCCACAGGCTCACCCGTGATGGCGAACGCTCCGCCATGACATGCACATCGAATACGCTGCGCCCCGGCGTCGAAGGCCAGAGGACATCCGGCATGCGTGCACGTCAGGTCCAAGGCCGTCACAACGTCTGCAGTGCGATTCAGCAGAACCTGGCGACCATCGACGTTGATGACACGCCGAGCCCCCTCCGGGATCACCTCATCGACGAGTCCGAGGTCAACTGTTCGCACCCCCTGTGTACTCTGCGGTTGCAGGTACTTCATGGTGGCGAGTGTGATGGATGTCAGGCCCGCAAACGCGGCAATCGACCGAAGCCATGACCGTCGGTCCATTCTCGCTAGTTTTGTGTTTCCCATCGCACATGAGAAAGTGAACAATGCCCGTACCGTTGCTGGACCTCAAAATACAGTACCGCGCGCTCAAGCCGGAGATCGATGCCGCACTAATCCGCGTGGCGGAGTCCCAGGCCTGCATTCTGGGTCCGGAAGTGGATGCGCTCGAGCGCGAGCTCGAGGCCTACCTTGGGGTAAGGCACGCCATTGGGGTATCCAGTGGCACGGATGCCCTGCTCATGGCCCTGATGGCAATCGGAGTAGGCCCGGGCGACGAGGTGATCGTTCCGACGTTCTCATTCTTCGCTACCGCCGGATGCGTGTCGCGGCTGAATGCCACACCAGTCTTCGTTGACGTTGACAATGTCACGTTCAATCTCGATCCCGAGCTCACGCGTAAGGCCATAACGCCTCGTACAAAGGCGATCATCCCGGTGCACCTGTTTGGTCAGGCAGCCGACATGGACGCCTTCATGGCGATGAGTCAGGAATTCAACATCCCGATCATCGAAGACGCGGCTCAGGCCATCGGTACGCAGACCGCTGATGGACGTCGCGTTGGAAGCATCGGCCACATCGGCTGTTTCTCATTCTACCCGACAAAGAACCTTGGAGCCTTTGGTGATGGCGGACTTGTGACCACCAACGACGATGAGATGGCCATCCGCCTAAAGCAGATCCGCAACCATGGCATGGAGCCACGGTATTACCACAAGATCATGGGCGGAAACTTCCGCCTTGATGCCATGCAGGGGGCTGTTCTGCGCGTGAAGCTACCGCATCTTCCATCGTGGCACGCCGGACGCCGGCGCAACGCCGAACTGTACACGAAGCTTTTCATTGAGGCAGGTCTGAGCTCGGCTCCGGGCGTGACATCCTTCGGGCCGAATGATGCCATCCTGCTACCCAAAGCCGTTAACAACGCAACGGCACCCGACCATCACATCTTTAACCAGTTCACGATCCGTTCGTCCCACCGCAACGCCCTTCGCACATACCTGGCAGAGCGAGGCATCGGTAGCGAGATTTACTACCCCGTGCCGTTCCATCGTCAGGAGTGTTTTGCCTCGCTGAATTGCGATGACAACGCCTTCCCGATCTCGAACTGTCTGGCAGCTACAGTTCTGTCACTTCCGATCTATCCGGAACTCGAAGAACACCACATCCGCGAGGTGGTTGAGGCGATCGCCGAGTTTGAGCGCGAGCATTCACACGGAGAATCAGAGTGTCCGGATTGTGCCGAGTGCGGTACGAAGGCGTGACGATTTCATAAAAGGGCATCAGCCATGAATCAGCAACCGTTTCAGCAGGGGTTTCGTGTCCAGTTTGGACGCCCACAAAGCAGCCTCCTAAGTCAGGTCCTTCTTGGACTTGCCGTAGCACTGTTTGGCATTGCCATGCTGCTCGACCGACTTGGTATGCCCGAGATGTACAGCATTGTCCAGATGTGGTGGCCCACGGGAGTCATCATCTATGCGGCAGTGCGACTAATCACCGGCAGCGGCTCCACGTTCTGGTCGGGTCTAACGATCATCGTGATGACCGTGATTCAACTCAAGAAGCTCGGTGTTGTCGATCAGTTCTGGGGCGTGTTCTGGCCTGTGATCCTGATCATCCTTGGACTGTGGATCGCCTTCTCCCGCATGCGTTCGCGAGGAACTCCCAAGCCCCCTACAGACATCCCCGGTGCGTCATACCGGGTTGAAGAAGAGTAACTCATGAACGTTCGCAGCGACCGCGTTCGCATCCTCACACCGAGCAGGCCTGATCCGCAAGGAAACGGCCCGGTGGTGTACTGGATCAACCGTGACCGACGACGCGACGACAACTGGGCCATGCTCTATGCGCAGCATGTGGCACTCGAGCGGAAGGTTCCGCTCATCGCGGTGTTCTGTCTTGTGCCGACGTTCCTCGATGCAACGCTCCGTCAGTATGACTTCATGATCAGGGGGCTCGAGGAGCTTGAGCGCGACCTAGCCGACGTGAACATCAGCTTTCAGGTGCTGCTTGGCACGCCGCAGGACGTTCTGCTGCCGTATCTCGATTCAACATCGCCATCGCTACTGGTGACCGATTTCGAGCCTCTGCGCATCAAGAAGCAATGGATCGACCAGGTCATTACCAAATCCACCGTGCCCCTTCATCAGGTTGATGCTCACAACATCGTACCCTGCTGGGTGGCCTCACCGAAACTCGAGTTTGCGGCCTACACGATCAGACCCAAGATCACTAAGCTCCTGCCGACGTATCTCGAAGAGTTTCCGCCGGTGGTGCGACATCCGTTCGACCCTCCGCAAAGCCCCCTGACGGACTGGGCTGCAGTCAGGTCTACTCTTCGCGTGAATACGTCGATCGGTCCGGTGTCGTGGCTTACGCCAGGGGCAGCCGCTGGACGCACCCGGCTGGATGCGTTTGTGGCGAAGATCGAATTGTATGCTGATCGCAATGACCCGACAAAGCCAGGTCAGAGCAATCTCTCGCCGTACTTCCATTTTGGTCAGCTTGCCCCGCAGCGGGCAGCACTTGCCACGCCACGTGCTGGCGAGCATTCGGACAGTTTCCTTGAGGAACTCATCATCCGCCGGGAGCTGAGCGACAATTTCACGTTCTATAGTGAACGGTATGATTCATTCGATGGCTTTGCAGCGTGGGCGCAGCAGACGCTGAACGATCATCGCAGTGATCCTCGAGACCACATCTATAGTGTGGAGCAATGGGAAGCAGCCCGAACGCATGACGAACTCTGGAACGCCGCCCAGCGCGAGCTCGTCACCACCGGCAAGCTCCACGGCTTCATGCGCATGTACTGGGCCAAGAAGATCCTCGAGTGGAGTTCATCACCTGACGAGTCTCTGGCCATCGGCATCTACCTTAATGACAAGTACGCTCTTGATGGACGGGATCCCAACGGCTATGTGGGCGTGGCCTGGAGCGTTGGAGGCGTGCACGATCGTGCATGGTTTGAACGTCCGGTCTATGGCAAGATCCGTTACATGAACGCCAACGGTTGCGCTCGCAAGTTTGACGTGAAATCCTACATTCGACGCTATGCACAGACTACGCTTCTATAATTTCTTCGTTCTCGCACTGCTGGCCTGCGCCACCGCTCTGGCGCAGGTGTCACCGGTTCACACCCTCAAGCTAGGAAGGGGGCTAAAGGAGTTTGATCAATATCTGCTCAAATCCACCTACGAGCAACGCTCGGTAACACGGATCTACGACAACAATGTGCTGCTTGGCGATACAACGGACATCGTCCGGGTGATCGTTGCAGCGCAATGCTCGGTCGTACACGTAACCGTTGACGGTCAGGAAAAGGAAAAGAACCTTGTCATTCGGCTCTTTCAATTGCAGACCAACACCGACACCTTTGACGTCATGTCCACCGGCACCAAGGTCCGCTGCTGGTTCTCCGATTCCGGCAGTGTCTATACCGTTGATGGTGTACCTGTGGCCGACACCGTTGCTGCACTACTGAGCAATGTGGTGCTGGGTGAAGGGGGCGCAAAGACCGGCAATGTGCTGGACGCGAAGAAACCTGTTGCCGTTGGCTCAACCTGGAAGATGAACATCGCTGCGCTGAAGCGCATTCTTGGTCGGGAGCAGGTTCGCCTGATGAAGACGCTCAACGGATCGGTTACCTTCGACTCCATCGACAGCACCGGTCCGATGCCGACGGCTATCGTAAAGGCTCGAGCTGAAGCACCGAGGTTCACGATGCGTGTCGATGGTTCCCCTTCACCGCTCATCGGCTCGCTGGTAGCCGAGTTTCGTTATGTCGTTCCGCTCGATGTTCGTTTTCCACCCGTAGCCCTTACGACTTCGACCACGCAGACCTACTCTGCGAAGATGGGTTCGCAGCGCGCCGAGTCCTTCGTAACGACAAGTCGTCAGTCCGAATTCATCCGATGAGCCACAACCGCCACAGCGCGGCCGTGGTTGCACTCGTGAGCTGCGCTGTGCTTTGGAGCAGCGGCGGACTTCTCATCAAGCTGCTACCGCTTTCGCCCCTTGCCATAGCCGGCTTTCGCAGTGCGATCGCCGCGAGTGTGATGTTCCTGTGGATGCGCCGCAAGGGTCCGCTGAAGCCCGTCTGGTCAGCGGCACAGTTCGGAAGCATCATCAGCTATGTGTTCACCGTCGTTCTGTTCGTCTGGGCCACCAAGCAGACCACCGCGGCTAATGCGATCTTACTTCAGTATACCGCTCCCGTCTGGGTGGCTCTCTTCAGTGCTGCCATCGCCAAGGAACGACTCCAGAAGATCGACGTCGTAGTTGTGGCGTGTGTGATGCTCGGCATGGTCGTGTTCTTCCTTGATGCACTCACGCCGGGTGCGATGTTCGGAAACCTGCTGGCCGTGGCCAGCGGCATCGCCTTTGCCGGCGTTGCACTATTCATGCGTGCGCAAAGAGGAACATCCACCACCGAGAGTATCATCCTGGGCAATGTGCTAACGGCTATCGTCTGTATCCCACTGGCGGGGGGCCTACCTGAGCCGTCAATGAGCTGGATAGCACCGCTGCTCGTGCTTGGTGTGCTGCAGCTCGGCGCGTCCTACCTGCTCTATTCCTGGGCTCTTGCCCACGTTACGGCCCTTGAGGCTGTTCTGATCACGGTTCTCGAGCCCCTTCTGAATCCTGTCTGGGTGGGACTGGCGCTCGGCGAAATGCCATCGAAGACCGCTCTGATCGGTGGAAGTCTCGTGATCGCAGCCGTGGTGGTGCGCGGATTGATACAGTCACAGTCTGAATCTGCGCACAGGTAAGTGCAGCCTTTTGTATCTTTGCGCCCTGTCAGGCCAACTTAGCTCAGCTGGTAGAGCAGCTGATTTGTAATCAGCAGGTCGCCGGTTCAAGTCCGGCAGTTGGCTCACGATCTTTGAGCGGATGTCAGCGAACGTTGACGTCCGCTTTTTCGTTTCAGGACAAGTCGTCCGCAATTGCGGGCCGTCTTCACTAATCCTGATCTCCATGGACGCTCTCCTCAACTACTACATCCGCCAGGCATCGTACCTGTGGTCCCAGATCACACAGCCGTCCGGGAGCAGTTTCTTCTGGTGGCTGGTGGGCATCTCGCTGGCGGTATGGGTACTCGAAATCCTTCTACCGTGGCGAAAGGGCCAGGCCGTCATCCGCAAGGACTTCTGGCTTGACACGTGGTACATGTTCTTCAATCTCTTCATCTTTGGCGCTATCGGCTACTCCGGTATAAGCGCTGTCATCCGAGGGGGCGTGCAGGAAACGTTGCCGTTTCTGACATCGCTTCATGGGGCCGTAGCAGCCCTGCCCTCGTGGTTGCTGCTGGTGATCATCTTCCTCGTGCGTGACTTTACGCAATGGAACATCCATCGACTGTTGCATGCCTCTCCAACTCTCTGGGAGTTCCACAAGGTTCACCACAGCGTTGAA
The DNA here is from genome assembly GCA_964393485.1 of uncultured Melioribacter sp. Lineage (GTDB taxonomy): Bacteria > Bacteroidota > Ignavibacteria > Kapaibacteriales > Kapaibacteriaceae > UBA10438. The sequence goes on from CAYMTW010000028.1 coordinate 10,053, forward strand.
CAGATGGGCTTTGCCGCCCACTTGCGCTTTCACTTTGCCGAGAATATCATCTACGGTGTGCTGGAGTATATTCCGCTGGCCCTGATCGGGATCGATCTTGTTGACTTCTTCGCTGTGGGAGTCTTCGCCACCGCTGTCGGACACCTCAACCACGCAAACATCGTGCTGCCTGTCGGCCCCCTGAAGTATCTCTTCAACACGCCACAAATGCACATCTGGCATCATGCCAAACATCTGCCCGAGGGCGTCAAGAGCGTCAACTACGGACTTACGCTGAGCGTGTGGGACTGGCTGTTCGGCACTGCGTACATGCCCACATCCGGACGCGACATTCCTCTCGGATTTGATGATGTAGAGCACTATCCCCACGGCTTCCTTCGCCAGATGATTGCGCCATTCCGAAGAAACCGCTAGTTCGTAGCTGGAACACTATTCCAGCACTTTCTTCGGAGTCTTCCATGTCGGTTGCACTTGTAACCGGAGCATCCTCTGGCATTGGCTCTGCCATTGCACGTCGATATGCTTCACAGGGCGCGAGCGTTGTCCTTGCAGATATTGAAAATGAGCACGGAGAACTTCTCACTGCTGATCTGCAGCGCAGTGGCGCTCGCGTCATCTTCGTCCATTGCGATGTTTCGAAGCCCGAGCACCATGTGCACTGTGTTGAGTCGGCACTTCGAGCCTTTGGTCGACTCGACATCGCGGTAAACAACGCCGGAGTTGCAGGACTGGGGGCACCTACCGCATCATATCCAATTGCTGAGTGGCAGCGAACCATCGACATCGATCTATCCGGTGTGTTCTATGGACTACGTGCTCAGCTGCCCGTCATGATCGAACAAGGGGGCGGATCGATTGTCGTCATCTCTTCGATACTGGGAGCAGTTGGCTTTGCCGCCGCACCCGCCTATACGGCTTCGAAGCACGGGCTTGTGGGTTTGGTGCGAGCAGCCGCACTTGACCATTCGGCACAGGGTGTGCGCATCAATGCTGTGGGGCCGGCATTCATCGACACGCCCATGATCTCCAGCATAATGCAGCAGCCAGAGATCGCCTCCACCGTTCTTGGACGGCATCCAATAGGTCGCATCGGCAAGCCCGAGGAAGTGGCCTCCGTGGTCACATTCCTGACCTCTGACGATTCCTCGTTCATCACTGGGAGCTACATCCCGGTCGATGGAGGGTACCTGGCTCAGTGAGCTCCATGCAGTCGGGAGTATTTTTCGGATTTCATGTAACCAAATGACCGAAATCGAGACTATCTGGGACCAAATACTAGCGCAAATCAGCACAGGATAGCACCATGATCAGATCCCTCCTTCGCATCGGCGTCATTTTCGTCGCTACATTCGGCACCGCCCTATCCCAAACTGCCTTCGAGAAGATGACCGATGCCACGGGAACTGCCCTGCTGAAGAACGGCAACCTCATCTCGGTCGGTAGCTCCGGCGAAGCCACAACTAGTGATGGCAGCATTGTTATTCACTCGGCCGATCTGGAATCGATCGTTGCGTCCGCAAGCTTCGGCGGATCTGGACGTGACGTTATCACGGGCGTAGCCGTTGCTACTGATGGCTCGGTGTGGATCTGCGGAGAGACCAATTCCACTGACCTACCGATTCCTGCCTCGCCCCTTAAGGGAGCCTTCAAGGGGGCGACGGATGGTTTTGTGGCGCGGTTATCGGCCGACCTCAAGACCGTCCTGGCCGGAATGTACATCGGTGGTACAGGTCCTGACCGTGCCAATGCAATCGCCATTGGCGCAACAGGAGATGTCGTCGTCGTCGGTACGATTGCTTCAGCCAAGGCCCTACCAACGGTCAATAGCTTTGACGAGACTCAGAACGGTAAGAATGACGGTTTCTTCCTTTCAATCGAATCAACGGGCAAGATCGTGAATGCCGCGAGCTACCTCGGGGGTCTGGAAAACGACGAGATGTTATCGGTGACCGTGGACTCGAAGAACAATGCTATCATCGGCGGCGTCACTTCATCGAATGACTTCCCCACCTATCCGGTCAAGACCCGTGTGTGGGTTGAAGACGGCGGTTGCCCATACTATGGCTGTAAGAGCGGACACTGGGAAGAAACCGGCGAGAATGCGTTTGACAACACTTTCGGCGGTGCCCGTGATGCCGTTGTGATCAAGATCCAGCTTGGCGGATCGATGGTCTTTTCGTCCTTCTTTGGGGGCGAGGGTGAAGACGTCGCAACAGCCGTTGCCACGGGAACAGATGACGCTGTGTATCTGCTCGGATACACCAAGAGTAAGGACCTGCCGATACCGGCAGAGGTGGATTCTAAGTACGGAGGCAATTACGATGGTTTCTATGCTTCCGTTGCCCCTACGGGGTTAAAGCTGGTTTCAGCCCAGTACATTGGTGGCGCAGGTGATGACAAGGTCGCAGCAGTCCGCTCGACAGGCTCAATCGTCACCGCCGTCGGTACAACGACGGCTGCGATCCCTGAGATCGGTCTCGGTGCGAACTCACAGCCACGGGGCGAGCTGGACGGCTTCTTGGTGCGTCTCGCAACTCTTGAGCAATCGTACTCAACAATCATTGGTACGGCCGGAACAGACCAGCCAATGGCCCTGGCCCTCGATTCCTATGGTGATGTTTACAACGTCGGAACGCGGAGGGTGGCTGGCGGCAAGACCTTTTCCGCCTATGTCGATAAATACGCCTACGGCGTTGTTACGTGGAGAACACCAACGACGAGTCCGTACCTGTGTGAAGGCACACCGGTTGCGATCTCCTGGAGCGCCGACGGTATGCTGAGCAGCGACACCTATACTATTCAGCGATCGTCGAACGGTACCGCCTGGACGACTGTTGCCAGTGGTTTGAAGACGCGTTCCTACACCTGGACACCCAAGGCCGAGGACATGACCGGCTCGATCCAGATGCGCGTCCGCGGCAGCCGCGGCAACACCGGTCTGAGCCCGGTAACGTTTACCACAGGTGTCGTCCCGGCTATCACCACCCAGCCACAGGGTGTTATGTCCTGCTCCGGACGTCCTCTTACACTGACCGTTGCAACATCTACCGGCGGCACAACGTATCAGTGGCGCAAGGACGGAGCGAACATTGCCGGGGCAACCACGGCTACCTATACCGTTGCCAATGCTGGTACGAGCGCATCCGGTTCGTATGACGTGATTCTGAGCACTTCATGTGGCTCCAAGACCAGTGACGCCGCTGTCGTTGTGATCGCCGATAGCCCCGTCATCACCAAGCAACCTACGGCAGCATCGATCAATGCGGGCTCCGCACTGGAGCTCTCCGTTGTTGCCCAGGGTCCGGGCCTGACGTATCAATGGTCACAGAACGGAACTGCGATCGCTGCACCGGAGGGAACAGAAGCAACATTGAAGATCGCCTCGGCTTCGATTGACCGTCAGGGTACCTACCAGTGTGCCGTCACATCCGAGTGTGGACGCACCACGAAGAGCAATGAGGTGAAGGTTGTCATCACTGGCATTGATGAAGAGTCCATCAGCAGCGTTGCCGTGTGGCCGGTTCCGGCGAGCGACGTTGTGCAGCTCTCCTGGCAGAGCCAGGATGTGTACGCGGTAACGATCATCGACAACACCGGTAGTGAGCTCCGTCGCAACAACATTGTATCGGGCGCAACGGAGTCGAAGCTCAGTGTTAGCGAACTCGCTTCGGGTTCCTACACTGTCGTTCTCGAGACCTCAGCTGGACGTCTTACCCGCAGGTTCACGGTGGTACGCTGAGCTCAACAGAGCATACAGCACCACAGCAGCGGCGCCAACAACATTCAGCCACAGGAAGCTGACGATGTTCAAGGCCCAGAACGCAACAACGATCAATTCAGCAGCAATGGCACCGCGGAAGGCGTCGGTGCCATTTGCTTTTTTTACGAAGAATGCCACCAGGAAGATCCCGAGGATCGGGCCGTAGAAGAGGCTTCCAAGAATATTCACGGCCTCGATGAGCGAGCCCATCTGGGTCGCCAGCATGCTCATAGCAATTCCGAATGAAGCCCAGAGAAAGGTATGCCAGCGGGCAGCTGCGACGTCTGCTTCGGTGTTAGTGATCCCGCGCAGATCCACCACGCTTGCCGTGGCAAGAGAATGAAATCCGGCGGAGATACTCCCCCACGATGCCATGATGACGACGGCAAAGATCAGACCGATCAGTCCGGCAGGGAGCATCGTGCGCACGTAATGGAGGAAGATGTAGTTCGTGTCGTTCGACTCAAGTATACCCGTCGAACGAACGAACGTCCGATACTCGGATCGTAGCCGCGTCGACCTATCGAACGCCTGACGGTATGCGACTTCAGCGCGCGGCACTCCACCGAGCACATCAGCTGCCGTTCGTTGCAGTTCTCCATTGGCTACTGACCACTTCTGATGAAGCGCAGCTGCCCTGGATGTATCGGCACGATCGGCGCGTTGCGCAACGGTCTGATTAAAAAATATGGGGCCTGGCACAATGCTATATAGCGCCACCAGCAGCGCCCCGATGAGCAGAATGCCGAACTGCATTGGGATCTTGACCATGCCGTTGACGAGCAGGCCGATCCGACTCTCGCGGATGTTTCTGCCAGTGATGAAACGTCCCACCTGACTCTGATCCGTGCCGAAGTAGGAAAGTGCAAGGAAGAAGCCCCCTATCAACCCACTCCAGATGTTGTACTTATCGTGGAGGTCGAACTTCGTTGTAATGATGTTTAGCCTACCGGCGATCTCCGACAGGCGCAGTGCCTCGGCCATGGACATCTCATTCGGGAACCCATTGGCGAGGAAGACGCCGGCGAGAGCCATCGACGTAAGAATGATCCCGAACATCAGTGTCTGTGTGTGGGCCACTGAACGAGCTCCGCCAACGAGCGTGTAGAGGAGTAAGAGACCACCCACGACGACGTTGGTGAAATAAATGTTCCAGTCGAGCAGTGTTGCAACGATAATACTCGGTGCATAGATGCTTATCCCAGTGCTGAGTCCGCGTGAGAGCAGGAACAGCACGCTCGTGGTCAGTCGCGTACGCCGATCAAATCGCTGCTCCAGAAACTCATAGGCCGTGTAGGCATTGATGCGGCGAAACATCGGAATGAACACCACGCTGATGACGATCATCGCCAGCGGCAGCCCGAAGTAGTACTGCACAAAGCGCATGCCGTCAGTAAAGGCCTGACCCGGTGCCGAGAGGAAGGTGATGGCACTGGCCTGCGTAGCCATCACGCCCAATAGTACCGTGTACCAGGGCATGGACTGACCCGCCCGGAGATAATCATCGGCACTGGCATTTCCTCGCCCACGCCAGAGCCCGTAGACGATGACGCCGATAAGCGTCGATAGAAAGACACCCCAATCAAGGGTGCTCATTTTCCGATGCTGAGAAGGTTTGCCAGGATGCGCATTCCACCGGGTACAGCGGCCGGAAGCTGTCGGAACAACGAAAGCGCGCAGTACACATAGTGACCCTTTCCGTAGCGGGCATATACAAGAGCGCCAGAGTGCGGAGCCTCATTTGTGTCGTGCATCGAAAGGGGCGTCTCATAGCGCGGATCAATGTTATCGGCGAAGTACAAGCCCCGTTCCTGTACCCATCCGTCAAAATCCGTAGCGTCGATACGATTCGGCCGCGTTAGCAGCGGATGATCAGTAAGATGAATCTTTACGGTTGCATCTTCCTCGGTCACCCGGGATCGTCCCACGGAAAATGGGAAGGGGCCGATGGACTTTATGGACATATCCTGTGTGGTCATGTAGCTCATCACCAGCGTGCCCCCTTGCTCGACGTAGCTCATCAGTGCCGGCATGAGAAACTGCATGGACTTGCGTGTATTGACCGCACGAATTCCAACAAGGACGGCGTCGTATCTCAGCAGCTCGTCGGTCTTGAGGATCGTCTCATCGTCGATCTCGTCAACCGTTACACCGATACTTCGCAGAAACTCCGGAGTATACTCACCTGCCCCTGCCACGTAGGCAACGCGTTTCGCGCGCGTCTGTATCGGAGTAACAACAACTCGGACCGTTGCCGGCTCGGTATACTGTAGCGTCGGGAGGTGATCGTAGGAGATCGTCCGCACGCTGCGTGAGACTTCATTGCCCGGCATACGCAGCACACAGGTGATAGTAGCATTCTGGCGCAGTACCGGCTCGATCGTGATAAGCGTATCGGTGTTCGCACGCACCGAGATGTTAGTGATGCGGGCCACCACCGTAGAGCCATCCATACACACGAGTTCGGCATCACGGATGGCAGAATAGGCACGCACACGAACCGGAATGCGGAGTGTTCCCGCGCTCGTGACGACGACTTTCGATGTCGGTTCGATACTTGCCACAGGCACGATGCGCAGCTGCTCAATGACGTCGCCTTTGAGCGGCTCAAGTTTCTTAAAGCTCAGTGGCAGCGACGTCGCAACGGTGTCCGTGCCGATGGCAAAGCGCAGCCGGATGTTCAGCTCTGTGGGCGTCACGGATTGACCCAACAATGCCTCATCGGTGAGTTCGAAGAGAGCCCCCTTTGGCGAGCGCGCTAGCCAGTAGGGCTGGGTGACAGGCCCTTTGCAGGGGGCTTTTGCGATGTCGATGGTCTTCAGTGAATCGTGCGGACAGGCCACATCCCGGCGAACGTCTCCCCAAGGCGTAACGATCTCAGCGCATGTGACGGTGCGTCCAGCCCGGGTGGTTGTGCGCACCTGCACAGCAACTGTGTCCCCAGAGACGATCGTCGGCACGTTGACCGATGCATCGGCCGTTAGCCCCATGCATGAGAGAATGATCTCGTCGACCTCCATGAGCTTGCGTGCGCGCCAGAACTCATCGGTGATGGTGCTGATCTTTCTGCGCAGAGCTAGTAAGGCATCCAGCGATCGTTCTGGATGCGTCATCGAGAACCCACCGATGATGTCATCGATCTCACGTGCGATCTCCGGATGTCCTACCCTGCCCCATGTCGTGTCGATGCCATCAAACAGGCTCTTGGAAGGGGCTTCCCCGGCCAGCGTGGCAAAGAACTCCGGCTGCACTCCGGGCGTCTGCGGCGTGCCAGCCCCCTGACTCTTGTGCAGGCTGCGGCTGATGCCGGCAAGTTCGCCATAGCCCATTCCTAGAAGTGGATCGAAGTGTCCAACCTCAAGGCGGAACATGCCATCACTGATCGTACTGCGAATACCGAAACGAAATGCGTTGAATAGCAGGCGCTTTGGTTTCCACGCCGTTGGGTCGGCCATGCATGCGGCATAGGCCCGTTCGGCCAGGATGGCCGAAGCCGAATGCTGACCGTGGCCTGCCATGGAGTCCTTCGGGAACCGGCAGATGACCACATCTGGACGGAAGGATTGGAACACCCGCACCACGTCATTCGTCAGAACCGTGGAGTCCCACTGACGGAACGTCTCTTCTGGATTTTTCGAATAGCCGAAATCGATCGCCCGAGCGAAGTACTGCTCAGCCCCGTCCAACTTGCGCGCGGCAAGCAATTCGTGGGTGCGGATCAGGCCAAGAGGCGCCCCCTGCTCACTGCCGATGATGTTCTGTCCACCATCGCCTCTTGTGATCGACAGATATCCAGTGCGGATGTGACGTCCGGTAGCGAGCCAGGACAGCAGGCGCGTGTTTTCATCGTCAGGATGCGCTGCTACATAGAGCACCGATGACAGGTTTTTCAGCTGCTGCAGCTGACCGTAGATCCGGTGTGACGGTGCAGGTGTGCGCTGCTGTGCCACTGAGATCGACGCGATCAGCGCGAGAAGACTCGCAAGACGGACGAATCGCACGGAGCGTTACTTGTTCGCGTTGAGAATGTCCTGTGCCGACTTTTCATAGTCGGCATCACCACCGGCGGCCTTCGCGATCTCAATCGTCTTCTGTGCTGCTTCACGGGCAACATCCTTGCGGCCAAGCTTAGCGGCGATCTTGGCCTTCATCAACGCTGTCCAGTAAGCCTTGGGGTTGCGTTCGAGAGCCTTGTCAGCATACTCGAGGGCCTTATCAAGGTTCTGCCCTGTCTCATAGAGATACGTCGCAGCCTGCTGGTAGGGAATGTTCGGACTGTTGATGGCCTTATCGATCGATGTCAGAAGACGCTCCTGATTGTTGGCCTTGACAGGAATGGAGATCGCCGTGTTCTCCCACACAATGTCAATCGTGCAGGATGTGAAACCGATGTTGCCGATGTCGATCGAGAAGGTTCCGACAGTTTGCGCCGTGCGGGTCGTCGGCACAGTGAAACGCGCCACATCGTCATCCTTCGACCAACCATCGCCACCCGGCCAGCTGCCCGTGTTTTTGTTGATAATGACCGTGAACTCCGACTGTCCCGGGATGGAATACAGGGAGTATGATCCTGGCTTGATTGTTGAACCACCGATCTGTACTTCTTCACCGAGCGTCAGCTTTGTAGCGGCATTGGCACCAGTGCGCCAGACCTTACCATAGGCAACAAGATCGCCGAAGACCGTACGGCCCCGCATCGACGGACGGCTGTAGGTGATCTCGATCTTGGACGTTGAAAACTCCTGGCTCACGGTCGATGTTGGACTCAGCGCCGGAAGCTTGAGTTCCTGGGCAAACATGGATGTGCTGAGCGCAAAAACGCAGATCAGCTGAAGTAAACTTTTCATGATGGTACTCACAGAGTCAGTGGGGGTTCGTTGGGGTCATCGGTCATCGGTCATTGGTCACTCTAGCTTCTATCATCTCGCACCAAACGTGGCCAACCAGGATGTGACACTCTTGGATACGGGCGGTGACGGCTGACGGCACGATAACAGAGGCGTCACACAATGCGGCAAGGGTTCCACCGGTTCCGCCGAGCAGACCGATGGTGCGCACACCATGCTTGCGGGCTTCTTCAACGGCCAGCACAACGTTGTTGGATGTTCCGCTGGTTGAAATAGCGATCAGAACGTCATCAGGTGTGCCAAAGGCTTCGATTTGACGGCTGAAGACCCGATCGAATCCGTAGTCATTCCCACCTGCCGTCAGGATGCTGCTGTCGGTTGTTAGGGCCAATGCTTTGATAGCACGACGGTTGACGGTACTGTTTAGCCGCACAACCAGCTCGGCGGCGATATGTTGACTATCGGCCGCAGAGCCACCGTTACCGCAGAGCATGATAAGACCCTTGCGGCCAGCGCAGTCGGCCAGGATCTGGCCGCAGGTGTGGATAGCCTCCAGCTGCGAATCGACAAGACGATTCTTCGTGTCGATTGACTCGCGGAGTATACGCTCTACAGTATCCCGACCCATTTCTGTCATGCGGCAAAACTACGCCCCTTTCGGCTATTGGCGCGTCAGGGATCCTCGCCACCATCGCGTCGTATCCCGGTCTTTCGGATCCTTGATCCTCACTGCCAGGGACCTACGCAGGTCAATTCAACGCTATGTTATCTTGGCAGGACGAGCGAAGCGACGGCCTTCTTGAAACGGGGCTCATAGACGGCCCATCGCTGAGCATCACATTCGAGGGTATAGGCAAACACCTCGTCCTTACGCGCAAGTATCGCTTCGATACGGCGCTGCACCGGGTACTCTTTCTTGAATTGGAAGTCGATGGTACGAACCATTCCACTCCACCCGTTGCGGGAGATCGAAGTGCTATCGACAACTCTGCGAAGGTGTGGAGTAAAGCCTTTCATCTGTGCTGCAACGAACTGATCCCAGAAATCGACAAGGAAGAGAGCGTTGTTGTTCTTCTCCTCGATCAAGAATGAGCTACTGATGTTGCGGATCCAGCGGAAGGTTCCGCCAACGGAATAGGCATCCGAATCGCTCTGAATCTCTTCCAGCGTTACGAACCAGTTCAATGTCTTACCATCTGAGCGCGTCGTGGAATGCCATGACTTGGGAAGTGATACGCTGATAGCTCCCTCTTCCGAGCGGAACGTACTATCGAGCATACCCAGTGAGTCCTGAGAGACCTGGGAGAGAATTTTGTCAATGTTGGATGACGCGCACATTGCCGGATCGATGCGGCACAGCTCGCGCATCGGAGCTACGGCCAGGTCCAGCCGGTCTTGGCGGTAATGGCCCAGAAAGAGCAGATACCAGCCGTTGCGTTCGGTCGGAAACAGCTGAGTGACCATCGTCCCGGCGACAACAACTGTTGGCAAATCGTTCAGGGATTGTGCTGCAAAGCCAAGGATCTCCCATGCTTCACGAACCTTATCGTTGAGTTTTGTTGCTTTCAGTGCCCATTCCTTGGCCTTCGCAAAGTCCTTGGCATTGTAGGCAACGATCGCAGAGTCCACCTCAACGGGACGTGGAGCAACCTGCTGCTGGGCAAACAACTGCTGTCCTGTAAGGGTCAGCAAAACGAGGAAGAGTGCACGTTTCATCGGAATGTTTGTGCTGGTGGTGAGCTCAGAGTGAACAGACTGGCGCAAAAATAGCGATCAGTGTTGGCAGTTTCCGGTGTCGGAGACTGGCAAAAAGTTGCTATTCTTGGCCCCGGCGTATGTTTATGCATACGTGTTTTGTAACCATCATACTGGAGAAGTTCGGATGACCAAGCAGGAGATCTATGATGAGATGGTGCGCCTTTTCGGCGACTTTACCACCGCTCACAACTCGAAGTTCAAGAAGGATGCCGCTGCGGCCCGCAAGGCTGCCAGCGCCCTGAAGAAACTGGTCACGCCTTACAACCAGGCCTCGATCGCCGAGGGTAAGGCCAAGTAAGGCTAGCCCTTTTACACCCGACTTTAGAGCCCCTTCCTCTCAATGAGGAAGGGGCTTTTCTTTGTGCGAGGTTCACTCCCGTCACTTCATGTTGGTCTTGACGAAGATCCTCACAGTCCGGCAGAAGAATCGTCCTTCGGGAGTGGTGTTGTCGAACAAGAGATCCGTAAAGCCAACGCCACCTGCCATCGACAGTGGAACCTGGATCGCATCTGCAACGGCCAGCGCACGCCTTGCGGAAAGCCGTCGGTTGTAGTCGTAGTTGCCGGTCTTGTCGGCATAGCCAACGATCTTGATCTCCACATTGCTACCAAGCATTTTCTTTACGCGGTTTGTGATCCGCAAATGGTCTTCGGTAAGCTCTGAGGAATTGTATCCAAAGACCACCAGATTGTACTGTTCCAACCGATCTCGAAGTCGGTAATCGACAGATGTCGGGATGAACTGGTCTAAATATTTGACCCTGCTCACCGCCTACGTCTCACAGGGGGTTCAAATTGTAGTTACACCTGAGTGTCAGATGAGTGGCTAAAAAAGAGTGGCTAGTTTTCTATTTCCGTCTTCGTAAGTCCCTTATTTGTAATGGCAGGTTTCAGAAAACAAAAAACCCCACTACGCTGGCCGTAGTGGGGTTGTATCGTCAATACAGTAAAGGGGTTAGACCTTCTTACACTGTATTATCAAGTGCTCCCTCGGGGACTCGAACCCCGGACCCACTGATTAAGAGTCAGTTGCTCTAACCAGCTGAGCTAAGGAAGCCCGCAAAGATACGGGCATCGCAGTAATCTGCAAGGGGGCTTAGCGTGTGTTAGTAATGATGAGGTGTTGGATACGTCCGATCGGCACATGGTCGATGCTCACACTATACACGCCGCTCGCAAGCGTCGTGATGTCAATACAGATCGGGCCCACCGCACCGACGTCAAGTGCGCGCTGCAAGACAGTTTCCCCACGCATGCTGTGCACCTGAACCACATGCGGTCCGGGTGATGCAGCCAGTCGAAGGACCCCGTCGGCAAGCCAGAGTTGGGGCATTGACTGTTCCAGATTAACCGAGGTGAGCGTTACGGCAAATGGAATGCTTAGTGCCGGGCAGCCCCCTTCATCTGTTCGTGTAGTCGTAACAGTGAATGAACCAGAACGCGTCGGTACGTGATAGATCTTCTTGGCATCGGGAACAGGCGCTCCCTGAAACGCCCACTGATACGTATCCGCTGGTGTCGACCATAACGTGTCACGCTCAAAGCGGATCTGCGGCGTAGTCGGTGTGATGCTGCGAAGGTTCACTTCAATTGTATCCGTTGCAACAGGACATGTTCGCTCCCCTCGAGCTGTCATCCGTGCCGAGAGGAGGTAATTCCCGGGAGCAGAGAGCGTTATGCTCGTCGATGTATCACCGGAGCTCCAGCGAATATTTTCAACGTTGCCAAGCTCGCCCTGCAGCGAGACTCGAGTAGCCCCCTTGCCATCGCAGAGGACACTATCGCCGGTAACCCGAAGGTAAATGCGTGGAACGTCGGCCACTGATATCACACGAGCGGTGGTGACCATGCCACATCCACGATCGCTCATTGCGGTGAGGTCGACCACGCCTGCCTTGCGTATGCTGATCGTCTGTGCTGTCTCTCCCGTCGACCACCGAACTGAAATCGGATTCGAAGCGGTGGAATTCGTTCGTGCTGTCAGTCGCACCGAATCTCCCGGACACATCAGCGAATCGCCGACGATCTCTGCCATTGGCATCGGTATCACTCGCACGATGGTGTCGATCCGCGCTGTGCCAAAGCATGTTGTGACGAGAAGGGAAAGGGGAGAACCACCGCGCCGAAGAGTTGTCGTCAGTGTTTTCGTGCGGACGCTATCCGGAAGCCAGAGTATGTCGGCAGCCGTGCCCGTGTACTGCGCCCGGATAGTATCGCCCACGCAGCCATCGATCTTGCTCAGTGTAACATCAGTGGCCGATGGAAACACCATGGGCGTCTGCAGCTGCGTGTTATCGATCACTCGTGCGATGTCATCACTCTTTGTGAGAAATCGGTTTACGTACTGCCAGCAGCGAGCAAACTGGGCATCGCGTGTGATCGTGGCTTTGCAGTTAAGCTCGCCAAGATTGCAGGTGGAGTTTGCATCAGCGAACTGACAGTGACTTGCACCAGGGATCACTGCAAGGACCTTACACTTTGCGGCAAGCTTGTCATAGATCGGCTGTACGGTAGAGGCAAGGGGCGTCACACAGTCAACACCTCCGGCAAGGATAAGCGTTGGACACGTCACCGAAGCAGCTGCCGCCGATGAACTTGGATTCGTCTCCGCCGGAGCAAAGGCGATGACGCCGGAAAGCGTTACTGCGCCCGACTGTTGTAGCAACTTAGCCGCGAGAAATGCTGCGCCCCCTCCCATGGAGTGTCCGGCTAGGAGCGTCTCATTACGGATATGCCCTTCCCACACAGACCCTTTACGCTTGCCCTCGCGCTGCATATAGGCCGCCACGGCTGCCATATCCTGCGCAAAGTCGTTGTGATTCGGGAAGAGTCCGGAGCCCGTCTCCGGAAGCACAACAATGTAGTTGGCCGTGTGCTGGCAGATCGTTGTGGCAAGCGACTTATAGGCCGTAACAGGCATCTGATATCCGTGCCCCACCACCACAACACCGAACGTTGAAATCGCTCCGGCACCAGTCCCAACAAGCGGACGATTGTCCCCGCTTGATGAGTCGCATGAATACGTGATCGTTACCGGGATATCCTTCGCACGAACGCTATCGCGCACCGTCAGACGAATACGGCCCTCATAGTATGGGGCTGACCAGCACGCCGCCGCGGACACAAGGAGCGTAGCGACGAGGAGCACCAGACGAGCAACTACAACTGGTCTCGTAAACGATGATATGATCCAGACAGCGTTCATGGCCGACCGAATATACGGCCCGCAGTCGGCTGGATCAGAACTCGATGATGATTCCGATGGTCGGCGTTACGAGCGTTGACTGGTTGTTGAGAAACACCGGCGTTGCATTGGATCCATCGGGACGCACCGGCTGACCATCGGTACTTATCCAATCGGTGTTGTCGGCATTGCGGGCGAACGTGTATTGCTGCGGAGCATCGAGCGTAAAGCCGAACACGTTTTGTACATCGATGAAGAGATCGAGCGACCATGCTGCGAAGGACCACTTCTTGTCGATACGCACGTCGATCTGGCGAAAGGCATTGAGCCGCTGCTGATTCAAACGACTGTTATCGAGCTGCACCTGCCCGGTTAGCAGGTACAGACGCCTGGATGCGGCGGTATCGATCGCAGTAAATGGCGAGCCCCCTGCATAGCGGAACTTGCCACCGAACTCCCAACCGTCACCAAACTTGTATCCAACGATACCGCTGACAAGATGGCGGAAGTCCCACGCTGAGGGGATGTAGGTGCTTGAATTGAGTCCGGAAAACTCACTAAACAGGAGCGTGTAAGAAATGGTAGTAAAGAACTGCTGTGTGAGCTTCTTCTGAAAGAAGAGCTCGGCGCCATAGGCGCGTCCACTGCCGAGACTTGCCACCGGCTCGTTCCCCACTACGCCGAAATCCGTGCCGCGGTTGGCCAGAGATACGCTATCGAACAGCGAGACTGGGTAGTCTGTGTAGGCCTTGTAGAAGCCTTCAACTGTCATGCGGATACTTGGCTCGGGCACGTATTCAATTCCGGCAACGAAATGTGTTGTTCCGATGTACTGTGTGTTCTGATTGACCAATGCACCAGAGGCGTCCCGGTAGCCAAGGATAGTGTACTGAGGAAGCTTGAAGTACCGTCCGACCGATGCGTTGATATTCCACGATGAGTCAACAATGAACGAGGCCGACATCCGCGGTGAGAGCGTTCGCCAGAATTCGTTGCCGGTCGTCATGAACGTATTACCGTCAAAACGCAAGCCCCCTGACAGCTGGAGCCTGTTGTTGAATGCACTCGTAGAGGCATCGACATACGCACCGTAGCGGAAGAAATCCATCGCCGAGTTGAAATCCAGGACCAACGTTGGCGACAAACGATTCAGCGTTGCGTTGTTGTACTTCGAGTACTGCGCTTGAAGACCAGTCTTTACCGCGAGATCCTTTGCGAAGTGACGGTACTCAATGCGCCCCTTATTCTCGATCTCCTGCGAGTTGACTCTGAATCCTACGCCGATGACGTTGCCCACGTTGTCCTTTTCATTGCGAAGGAGCTGGTTGTCAAACATGTTACGACTGAGCGAAACAAAGAGCTGCCCATTGTCGAGCGCCTTCTTGTAGGTCGCTCCGATGGTGTAGTTCCACTGATCAATCGAAGGGGCCGAACGCAGAACAAACTCCTTATCTGGAGTGAGCTCACGCGGCACACCAAACTTGAAGAAGTCGATCGCACCAACACCGAGTACGGTCAGCGAGGTTTTGTTGTCAAACTGCGTCGTGGTCTTGAACTGGAAGTCCCAGAAGTTTGGTCTGATAGGAAGGTCGATCGCCGCAAAAAGCAGGTCAAGATAGGAACGCCGTGCAGAGGCAATGAACGTCGTCTTCTCACTCACGGGTCCATCGAATGTTAGGGCTACCTCGGTGGCGCTGACGCGCACATTACCCTGAAGCTTCTCTTTGTTGCCTTCTTTCTGCGTGACGGCTATGACCGAGGAAAGGGCATTGTCATAGCCACTGCCGAACGATGACGAGCTCAAGTTTACGTCTTCGATGAACGCAACGTTGAGAATACCAGCCGGACCGCCTGCACTACCTTGTGTGGCAAAGTGATTGATCTGCGGGATTTCGATCCCATCGAGGTAGTAAACGTTTTCGCTCGGACCACCGCCGCGCACTGTGATGTCATTGCGGAAGCTTGCACCGCCCGTCGCTCCACCCACTCCCGGCAGTGCCTGCAGTACGCGCGAAATGTCAAAGTTGCCGCCAGGATTACTACGAATCTCCTCTGTCGTTAGACTCTGCACGGAAAGGGGCGTTTCGGATCGCTTACCAAAAGTCGTAGCCTCAACCACGACCTCCTGTCCGGCCGTGAAGGTCGGCTCAAGCTCGATCGTCAGGTTCACGATATTCCCAGAGGTGATCACGATGTTGAACAGCGACTTCGGCTTGTACCCCACCAAGCTGGCCGTGATCGTGTAGGACTTCGGTGGAATGTTCTTAATTGAGAACTCCCCCTTGGCATTGCTGTATGCTCCAAGCTTGGTGCCCTCAATCCGGACGGTGACGCCGGCCAGGGCTTCCTGAGTGGCAGAGTTCTTAACGGTGCCGGTTATGGTACCGGTGGACTGTGCGATGAGGTTGACGACACCGCTTGCAAGACATGCAAACACAATGGCCCATGCAGAACGCATCTGATTCCTGTGCAGAAATGAGTGTGAAGAGGCTAAAAACACAAAGCCCCGGCGCGCGGTTCCCGCACGCCAGGGCTTTCGATGATTGTCAGGTCAGAGATCAGCGCAGCAGAATGCCACCGCTCGAGGCGAACGCACCGGCAAACACCAGCGAGATGATGGCCATAAGCTTGATAAGAATGTTGAGGGCCGGACCAGAGGTGTCCTTGAATGGATCACCCACCGTGTCACCCACCACAGCAGCCTTGTGCGTATCAGAACCCTTACCGCCGTGAACTCCCGTTTCGATGTACTTCTTGGCGTTATCCCATGCACCGCCGGAGTTGGCCATGCTGATGGCAAGCATCACACCGACGATGAGTGAACCGATTAGCACGCCGGCAAGCATCTGCACACCAAAGAGGAATCCGACGGCAAGGGGCGAGAGGATCACAAGCAGACCCGGAGCGATCATCTCCTTGATCGATGCGGCCGTCGAGATGTCGACGCACTTGGCATAATCGGCCTTGGCCTTACCTTCCATCAGACCCGGAATGGTACGGAACTGGCGGCGTACTTCCTCGATCATGGCAAAAGCGGCCTTGCCCACGCTCTTCATCGTCATGGCACTAAAGGCGAATGGCAATGCAGCACCCACTAGAAGTCCGGCAAGTACATTCGGATTTGTGATCTCCAGCGAGAGAGTCTTACCACCGGCCTGTGCACGCGTCAGAAACGCGCTCGTAAGTGCCAGCGACGTTAGTGCAGCGGAACCGATGGCAAAGCCCTTGCCGATGGCTGCCGTTGTGTTTCCGGCAGCATCGAGCGCATCGGTGCGCTTGCGGATATCCTTGCCCATCTCAGCCATTTCGGCGATACCGCCAGCATTATCCGACGTCGGTCCATAGGCATCAATTGTCAGACCAACGGCAATAGTACCAAGCATGCCGATAGCCGTCAGGGCGATGCCATACATACCGGCAAAGGAGTACCCCACAACAACGCTGATGGCGATCAGAAGCATTGGGATAACAGCGGAGTTGTAGCCGAGAGCAAGACCATAGATGATGTTCGTTGCCGAACCCGTCTTTGACGCATCGGCAACTTCACGCACAGGCTTGTAGCGGTGTGATGTATAGAATTCAGTGATCAGACCGATGGCCAGGCCTGCTACCAGCCCTACGGCAAGCGCCGTGAATACGCCCATGGCATTGACAGATGTCGTTCCTACCATGAACGATTCGCTTCCGAAGGCCCAGTTTGTGATCGGATACAGGGCTGCCAGCATGATGACCGTCGAGATGATCAGCGCGTTCTTCAGAGCCCCCTCAACTTTCTCCTCGCTGCTGGCGCGCACGAATGGCAACGCCAGAATCGAGGCAACGATACCCACACCGTTGACCAGCATCGGAAAGAGGAGGATGTTCATGTTCGTTCCGCCGGTGGCCTGATAGCCCACAGCGCCGATAACCAGGGCTGCGCAAGTCGATTCAGCAACCGATCCGAAGAGGTCGGCACCCATGCCGGCGATATCACCCACGTTGTCCCCCACGTTGTCGGCGATAACAGCAGGGTTGCGCGGATCATCCTCAGGTATGCCCGCTTCGACCTTACCCACAAGGTCTGCACCAACGTCGGCAGCCTTGGTGTAGATACCACCGCCAACGCGACCGAACAGAGCAACGGCCGATCCGCCCAGGCCGAAGCCTGAAAGGATCTCCATCTGTACTTCACGTGTTGCCCCGGGGAGCATAGCATCGATGCCCAGCCAGACAAGGATCAGACCCACGACGGCCAGGCCCGTCAGACCAAATCCCATGACGGCGCCCGATTCAAACGCAACGGCGAAGGATTTCTGCAGCGACACGCGTGCGGCCGAGGCCGTGCGGACGTTGCCAACTGTAGCGATCTTCATTCCGATGTAGCCAGCAGCAACCGACGTCGCTGCACCGCAGACAAAAGCCAGGGCTGTGTGTCCACCATTATCAACCGTGAAGAAGATCAGCACGGCAAACAGGGCCATAAACAGGCCAAGAACGCGGTACTCGCGGCTAAGAAAGGCCATGGCACCTTCGGCAATCGCTGTCGAGATCTCAGTAAGGCGAGAGAGTTCTTCCGGAGAAGAAGCCCCGTCCTCAACCTTGACCGACAGCACCCGCTGACGGAATACGACAGCCACGATCAGAGCGAGTACGCCCAGACCCAGAATGATGGAAATGATCGACATGCAGAACCTTTCTCTTGTGAGACCAATGAATGTTCGACTGATTTTTCCTAATTTCGCATCCCCTTCAGGGACGCTTAGCTCAGTTGGTTAGAGCGTTACGTTGACATCGTAAAGGTCACTAG
>CAYMTW010000029.1:0-28122 GCA_964393485.1 uncultured Melioribacter sp.
GTCATTCGACATCAACGTTCTTGCCGTTCTCTGCAGTCCACCAAGTTTCGGACGTTTAAGCGGACTGTGGCGAAAGCGTTCGGCGAACGAATCGGGCTGCAAAGTTAACACGTCGGCTGGATCGATTGAGACCTGGCCGAGGCGCGGCTGAAAGCGCACTTCGGCGGTGGGAGTCTCGAATCGATTCCATGGGCAGACATCCTGGCAGACATCACAACCAAACAGCCACCCTTGAAGGTTTTCCGCGATCGGAAGCGGAAACTCTACATCGGCTTTCGTCTCAATGGTCCAGTACGAGATACACCTGGTGGCATCGACAACGGCCGGCTCAACGATTGCCATTGTCGGACAAGCATCCAAGCAAGCAGTGCAGCTGCCGCAATAGTCGTCCATCGGCTCGTCAGGCTGAAGATCAGCTGTTGTGATCACCACGCCAATAAAGAACCAGCTGCCGATGTCTCGACGCAGGATATTGCCGTTCTTGCCCTGCCAGCCCAGACCAGACCGCACAGCCCATTGCTTTTCCAAAACAGGACCGGTATCCGTGTATCGCCGCGACGTGCTTCCCGGTACGAGCGTCTCAATGACCATGTTTAGCTCATCGAGCATCGGAGGGATCACGACATGATAGTCATCGCCCCAGGCATAGCGTGCGATCTTGCCGGGACGTTCTGCGTCATGCTCATGAGGAGTGAAGTAGTTTTTCGCCACAACGACGACGCTACGAGCATCTTCAACGATGCCACTGACATCGCGACGCGATTCGAGATTCCGCTCCATGTATGCCATCGTGCCGTGATAACCTCGATCAAGCCACTCACGGTAGTGAACCATTTCATGGTCAAGGGGCTCAGCACGCGCAATGGCAACGGCATCAAAGCCGATCTGCAGCGCAGCCTGCTTGATTACCTCGGTCAGCATCGATCAGCGAGACTCGAGGTTTAGCGTAGAGATGGCCACGGGCAGATCACGAGCATGACCCACGCATACATGGGCATGCGAGAGCTCCTCAGCTGTTCCGTATCCGTAGGTTACACCGATCGCAGCAACGCCGTTTGCCAGAGCACCATCGATGTCGTGATGCCGGTCACCGATCATCACCACCTGCTGGGCATCTATGTGCTCCTCATGCAGGATCATTCGAATAAGATCGCGCTTTTCGACATTGCGCCCGTCGAGCTCGCTGCCATAGACGTGATCGATGCAGCCCGCCAGTTCAGAGACGGCAATGATCTCACGGGCGTATTCATGCACCTTGGCTGTTGCAATGGCGGTACGTGTGCCACGTTGCTTGAGGTCGGTCAGCGTCTGCACGACGCCGTCATAGATGTCGTATTCGAACATGGGGCCGTCACGGTATATGTGCCGGTAAGCAGCCACAGCTCCTTCGAGACGGTGCCGGTCGGTAGTCTGCATGTAGTGTTCGAAGATCTTCCACAATGACGCGCCGATGCACCATGTGAAGTCGTGGTCCTCTGCGAGAGTAATGCCGGCCCCTTCGAGTGCCAGCCTCAGCGAATGCACGATGCCCGGACGCGAATCAACAAGAGTTCCGTCGAGATCAAACAGGACCAGGGAAGGCGTCATACGTGGGGCTCCTATGGATTAGAACTCGTCGGCCGTGACCATGATGACAAGAGCATCGGTAACGGAGATCTGTGCCAGCTCGACAGTGCCATTATTCACAACACGGCAGGATGTCCCCAGGGAATCTGTCATCGACTCAATCCAGTCACGATCGATGTCGGCCGTGTAATGGAGGTACGGGGCTCGCAGCGTCTGCTCACGAAAGGACAGCTTGATGAGTCCGTCGGTGACATCGACCATGGGTGCGCCGTCGCGTGAGGCTTCGATGATGAAGAAACCACATTTCTGCGCCCAAACAGCAGCAGCAGTTGCATCGTCAACGGGTATGACGACGGCATCGAGAAATCCCAGAACGTGATTATCCTCACCGCTGCGTTCTTCAATGTCCGAAGGGGTCGCTATCACGACACGTACCGATAGTTGTCCGGGACCTTGGATGACAAGAGATTCCGTCTTGTTGCCGCTGTAGGCAATTCCTGCCGCTGTCAGTCGGTCACCCACGCTCTGAAGAGATGGGGCGTGATAGGTTAGCGAAACGGAATGTACTGTCCCTGCTTCGATCTGCATCAGGATCTGACCGTCACTGCATCGAACCGTTTCCTGTCTATCTGTGACGCCATCAAAGCCCACAGCGCCCAGAACACCAGCGGTGGCCCCCACGTCTGATGCGTGCAGCGTCAGTCGAGCAACGTGTCCTAAAAGTGCCACGGATGCCCCCTAGACGTTAAAGCGGAAGTACATGACATCGCCGTCCTTGACGATGTACTCTTTGCCTTCGATTCGGTACTGGCCGGCATCCTTAACGGCCTGCTCACTTCCCAGCCGTTCCCAATCGGCATAGGACATGACCTCGGCACGGATAAAGCCCCGTTCGAAATCCGTGTGGATCACACCGGCCGCCTGCGGAGCAGTGCTGCCCTGCCGCACGGTCCAGGCGCGACACTCCTTCTTTCCGGCGGTAAGAAACGTGATGAGTCCAAGAAGCCGATATGCCTCACGGATCACGCGGTCGAGTCCAGGCTCGGCCATTCCAAGGTCTGCCAGGAAGAGTGCCCGGTCATCATCGTCGAGCAACGCGATCTCTGACTCGATCTTGGCGCAGATCGGCACCATGATGGCCCCTTCCGACTCCGCTCGTGCACGCACAGCGTCGAGATATCGATTTCCGGATTTGACCCCGTTTTCGTCGGTATTTGCAACGTACATCACAGGCTTGTCTGTAAGTAGCTGCATCGGACGCAGAAAGCCACGTTGTTTATCATCAACCGGCATACTGCGGGCTGGGAGTCCACCATCGAGGTGCGCACGAAGTACGCCAAGGAACTCATATTCCTCCTTGGCCTCTTTGTCGTTGGCGCGCACCTTCTTGTTCACGGACTCCATGCGCTTATCCACTGACTCGACGTCCTTGAGGATGAGCTCTGTCTCGATGATGTCGATGTCATGCAGCGGATCCACCCCGCCATGGACGTGCACAACGTTATCATCTTCGAAGCACCGAACAACGTGCGCAACAGCATCACACTGACGGATGTTTGCTAGGAACTGATTGCCCAGGCCCTCGCCCTTTGAAGCCCCTTTGACGAGTCCAGCGATATCGACGAACTCCACGGTTGTAGGAACTTCCTTATCCGTTTCATAGCGCTGCGAGAGCGCTTTCAATCTCGGGTCAGGGACATTCACGATGCCGACGTTGGGGTCGATGGTGCAGAACGGATAGTTGGCAGCTTCGGCCTCATTCGACGTCAGCGCATTGAAGAGTGTGGATTTTCCGACGTTGGGCAGTCCGACGATGCCGCAGGCGATTCCCATGAGAGAGGGTCTTTCAACGGATGATGATCAAAAGTCAAGGGGCGAAAATAGCCATCACCTCTGCCAATCACGGCATACCAAGTCGAACTCCGATTGCCCAATAGTCATCACGATCCTGAGCAAACATCCCGTGAATGCTTCTTCCGGAATACCGGTAGATCATCAATCCCCCTTCGATGTTTGTTCTATGGCGATATAACAGCCCAACCTGGGCGCAATGCTGTGGCAGCGTCACCCCTCGAAATCCGACAAGCTTGCCGTCATAGGCGGCAATCACAGACAGTGAGGCTGCGGGCCGATGTGTGAGCTCAAACCCTATCTGCGGGATGAATCGCGCGAACTCCGGATTGTGATTCGACCAGATATACGAGAGTCCCCCATAACAGCGCAACGGTCCGGCAGTTGTCGCAACGAGCAGCTCAGCAAACTCGCGACTGTAGATCGGCACTGTCGAATCGGCGGTAAATGGCCAGGGTGTGCCGTCGACAAAGTGCGCCGAGACGTGCGCAAGACGCACACGCATCGATACCGGAAGTTCAATGGGAGCCCATGCTGCGGACAGACCAAACCAATAGTCAATCGTTTCCACTGGGAACTTCATCGCTCCCCGAGAGCGCATGCGGGAAAGTGTAAAGAAGTCCGAACGAATCGCAAGGGTGGAATCTCTGACGTGCATCGCCGGCGAGGCTCCGATATCAAAGCGCATCGCTCGTGCATCCGGACTGGCGAAGATCTGTATGCGACCCTCAAAAGGATTGGCGATCGGCTGTGCGAATGGTTCCGTGTCGGCAGCTAAACTGCATGTACTGACGATGACCGACAGTACGAGACTCAGACCAGCGGAGAAGAAACTCAGCGGTAGATACCGCGCCGTGACTCGCGAATAAAGGTGATGCATCGCTGAACCTCCGGATCTATCGCGGGATAGGCTGACTCGTACGCACGAATACCGTCGGACGTGTTGTAACCGCTGCGCAGAAGGATCGTATAAAAATCGTCGACGGCACGGATCGTCGCGTCGCTGTACCCACGCCGACGAAGCCCAACGGCATTGATGCCCTCGATCGAAAGGGGCTCCTTGCCACTCAGAGTGAACGGCGGAATGTCTTTAACCACTCGTGAACATGCACCCACCATGCTATGCGCGCCGATACGACAGAACTGGTGGACGCCGGTGAGCCCACCGAGAATGGCCCAGTCACCCACTTCAACATGACCTCCGAGTTGTACCCCATTGGCCATGATGACGTGATCACCAACCACACAGTCGTGAGCAACATGAACGTATGCCATCAACAAGCAGTCACTGCCGACAGAAGCCTTACCACTTGATACGGTACCACGGTTAATGGTGACCGATTCACGGATGACCGTTCGATCACCGATGATGGCCTGCGTAGGCTCATTGCTGTACTTGAGATCCTGCGGTGCTGTGGAGATTACCGCATTAGGGTGGATACGCACATCACGACCAATACGCGCACCATTACCGATCACAACGTGACTCATCAGGACTGTGCCGGAGCCAACCTCAACATCATCCTCAACAATGCAAAACGGCCCAATGGTCACACCGTCGGCGATGCGAGCCTTTTCAGAGACGATCGACGTTTGATGAATAGTCACGCTGCTCATGATGTTACCTCTCGATCAACAACCGCTGCTTGAAGCTCTGCTTCAGCCGCTAGCTGGCCATTGACATAGGCCTTGCCAACGAGCTGACAGATATTGAACCGGAACCGTGTCATCTCGAGTTCCATCACGAGCTGGTCACCTGGAATGACCTCACGCCGAAACTTGACGTTGTTCATGCCCGTGAACACAACGAGCTTCTTCTCTGGATCAACACCCTTCGAGATGAGCAGCATACATCCGGTTTGGGCCATGGCTTCCATGATCAGCACGCCCGGGAAGATCGGACGGTTTGGGAAATGTCCCATGAACTCTGGCTCATTGAACGTAATGTTCTTTACACCGACGATTCGGTTCTGATCTGGCGCATACTCAATGATCTTATCGACCATGAGAAACGGATACCGATGCGGAAGCATCGTCAGGATCTTCTTAATGTCAAAGACAGTCTCCATCGTCGATGGAGAGTACCGTTTGACGTGCTGCTTGTTTTCGTACATGCGGCGCACCTTACGGGCAAACTCAATATTGCTGGCGTGTCCCGGGCGTGCTGCCAGTACCTGGGCGCGCAAACGAGCTCCGACCAGTGCCAGGTCGCCAAGCATATCCAGAAGCTTATGGCGCGCCGGTTCGTTGGGATACCGCAGCTGATTGTTGTTCAGGATGCCGCTCGTTCCAAGAACAGCATTACCCGTGACGCCCATCGAGGAAAGGGTGGTACGAAGTTCTTCGTCGGACATTTCCTTGTCAACGATCACAATGGCATTGTCAAGATTGCCCCCTTGAATCAAACCCTGCTTGTAAAGTGCTTCTACTTCGTGAAGGAAACAGAACGTTCGGGCCGGCGCAAACTCGGTCACAAACTCATTGTCCAAATCGAAGAGCCCCGTATGCTGACTTCCAAGCGCAGGGTTCTTGTAGTCCACCATGACCGTGACGCGATAGGTGTCGTTAGGCAGGGCTGCGATCTCCGTGCCACGTGCCTCGTCAACGTAGCGAATCGGCTGGTCAAGCACGATCTCGTGCCGTGTCGCCTGCTGCTCGACGACGCCAACACGATTGATCATCTCAACGTAGGGCATCGATGAGCCATCCCCGACAGGGGGCTCGTTGTTCGTCAGATCGATAATGCAGTTGTCTACACCCATCCCGACGAGTGCCGCAAGAACGTGCTCGACCGTATGCACGCGCGCCTCTCCAACGGCGATCGTGGTCCCACGAGCGATCTCAACCACATTGTCCACCAGTGCAGGTATCTCGGGCGAACCAGCCATATCGATCCGGCGGAACCTGTATCCAGAGTTCTCTGCGGCTGGATGAAACGTCATGGTTGTCAGGCTCCCTGTATGAAGTCCAACACCTGACATGGAAACCGATTCGCCAATTGTTCGTTGTTTCGTGCTCATTCTCCTTGCCCCCTTTTCAATTCCTCGATCTCTGATGCCATTGTCCGGATCTGCTGTAGCAGCTCGGGCAGCTGGCGAGCAGCCATTTCCATTCGCAGTGCAAGCGCATGTTCCTTTGCCGGAGAACCGAAGTAGGCCCCCGATGTGCTAATAGACTTTGCAACGCCGGCCTGCGCATATACCACGACGTCGTCAGCCGTTACGATGTGGCCAACGATCCCCGCCTGACCGGCGATTCGATTGCGTCGCCCTACCACCGTGCCGCCGGCAATAGCCACCTGCGCGGCGATGGCCGAACGTTCGCCGATTCGAACGCCGTGGGCCACCTGCACAAGGTTGTCGATCTTCACGCCATCCTCGACAACGGTGCTACCAAGCGCCGCACGATCGATCGTGACGTTTGCTCCGATCTCAACATCGTTGCCAATGATGACGTTGCCGACGTGTGGGATCTTCTCAAATCGTTTATCGCTTTGTTCCCGATATCCGAAGCCATCGGACCCGATAACGCTGCCGGCATGCACCACGCATCGATCACCAATGATCGTGTCCTGGTAGATCGTTGTATTGGCATGCAGAACGCATGAATCGCCAATTCGCGCATTCGGGTACAGCACAACGTTGGCCAGGAGCTGGGAGTTATCGCCGACAACACAACCGGCTCCAATAACGCAGCCGGGGCCAATCGCCGCTGAGGCTGCGATCACGGCCGACGCATCAATGCAGGCATGTGGGTCACGATACCCGGCAGGAAGCCCGTGCGCGGGGCTAACCAGCCGCACAAGCCGAATGATGTCTGCGTACGGATCAGGACTGATGAACCAGCTCGGCGCCGAGACCTGTTCGCGGTCCTTCTCTCGAAGGATCACGCAACCGGCACCGGTCGATGCCAGATGTTTAGCGAAGGCATCGGAGCCACAAAAAGTCAGGTCCTGCATGGAAGCGGACTCAATTGTGTTCACCCCGGTGATAACCGTAGCGCCATCGCCGCAGATGCTTCGTCCGAGCAGATCCGCGATGTCGGCCGCCCGACATGGGAGCGGATTACTCATCGTCCCCCACCCGGCTTCTTGGTGGTGTCAGCAGGGGGCGGCATGCTGCGTCCAGGTCCTCCTCCGGGCACCTGTCCCGTTGGCGGCAGTCCATTAGGCATTGTTCCGTCAGGCATCAGCACGGGTGTGCGCGTTGTTTCTGGCAAACCGGTCGGTGTTGGCAGCGCTGGCGTTGGTGCCGGTACTGGAGGCGTCACCGGCGCTGTGGAGTCCGGGGCTACTGTTGCCTTGCGTGACTTGCGCTTCCGTGGCTCTTCGATGCGCTTGTTACGAGGGTCGCCCTCGATGGCTTCCTTCTGCTTGGCTTCAAGTTCACCAGCATCGATGCCGAGCTCCTTCATTACCTTGGCCGTGATGTCAAACTTGGCATTGACGTATACAAGGGGCTGAACGCTCTTATCCCATACGATGTCATACGCATCGGTTGCCGCGACCTTCTGGATGGCCGTGTAGATCTTCTGCCAGACTGCCTGCATGAGTTGCTCAGCATTCTGGTCGTATTCGCCCCCTGGCTCAAACTTCAACCGGGCGAACTGATCGCGCTCACGGCGCTTTTCTTCGATCTCTTTTTCCTTGGCCTGACGTTCCGCCTCGCTCCAGATCAATCTGTTCTTTTTGATCTCGATTTCCAGCTCATCTATGTCACGTTGCTTCTGGGCCATGTCGGCCTTCCACTCATCGACATAGGCCGAGAGGCGCTCTTCGGCTTGACGCGCCGATTCGTACTGAGAGCGTATGAAATCAGTCGATACGTACCCGATCTTCTGGGCCGAGCCCACAGTGCAACAAAGCACCAGGACAGCCAGTGATGAAATGATCCGCTTCGTCATATGGCAAGTCTCCGATTTACGAAAAGGATCAATGGATCATGGGCAGAAGTGTCGTGGTGGGGAGTGTCAGACGATGATCAGTTACCGCGCTTCATGCGGTCCAGCACCTTGTAGGTGATATCAGCCTTGTCTTCGCTGTACAGAATGCTTCCACCCATTTTGTCGAGAACAAGGTTGAGCTTTTCCTCCTTGGCGACGGCACCGATCGCCTCGCTGACCTTGGCCCGAATCGGGGTGAGGAGTTCCTCGCGCATACGCGCGATCTCGCCGGTCTGACCGAGCTTTTCTTCCTGGTATTGCAGAAACCGCTGACGCAGTGCTCCGAGGGATTCTTCTTCTTTGCGCTTCGCATCAGCCGTCATCATGGCTTCCTGCTTGCGATAGCTCTCGATGCGTGTTTCAAAGTCCTTCTGCATCATCTGCAGCGTATCACGGATCTTCAATCCGGCTTCCTCGATCGTCTTGCCGGCCTTAATCGCGTCAGGCAGTTCCTTGAGAATAACGTCGGCATTGACCACGCCGATCTTAAATGTCTGGGCTGAAACTGGCGCAACCGCCAACATGAGGGCAAGAAAGATGCTCAGGCGAACGAACATGACTAAGGTTTCCGTAAGTGTGGTTTGTGAACGAAGTTTACCGGCCAAACTGGAAATGGAACTGCCAGCCTGAACGAACACCGGGTGTCGAGGGGTCGTCATCGAATCCATATCCGACATCGAAACCGAGCAATCCGATCGGCTGAAGAAGCATTCTCAGTCCGAAGCCTGCAGAACGCTTCAATCCGAATGGATCAGCCGTTCGCAGACTTGACCAGACGTTTCCGGCCTCGGCAAAACTAAGCAAATAGATCGGGAAGGGATTGAGCGTCAGAGCAAAGCGCAGTTCCGTTACAAACCGAGCCTGCATCCGACCTCCCGGAGGCAGCTGGCGCCCATCTGCGGAGAATGGAGCGATCGAGTTGTCCCGGTATCCGCGAAGGGGCGTAACGGCAAAACCTCCGAGGCCATTGCCTCCCATGTAGAAGAGCTCACCAGGAGGGATTGTGGTATCCACACGAAAGCCGTCCACATACCCAAGCTCGGAGCCAAGGAAGAGCACCAGACGGGTGTTACCACCAATGGTCAACAACGGATTGACCATGTCGAGATTCAGGCCAACCTTACCAAAGTCCGTGCTACCGATGCCCAGCGCTCCTGCCGTAGCACGTGTCGAGAGTGAAAATCGCGATCCAGCAGTCGGGAAAATGATATTGTCAAAGCTCATCCGCGAGATCGTCTGCGAAAGGGTCAGAGCGGTCTGCGTACCGGCACGTGAAAAGAATGTGCTGGTGTTCGAGATGATTCGCTCAAAGGCCAAGCTCCAATCACCACGGAAGTAATCATCGGGCCAGCGGAACCGACGTCCGAGATTGATCTGACCACCCGTGCGTCGCATCACGAAGTTGAAGTTCTGCTGCGTATCAAAGATGTTAAACCCGACGGAAGTGGGCTGACCGAAGAGCCACGGTTCGGTGAATGAGAGCTGAAAGGTCTGCAGTCTCGAGGCCTGACCAAACTCCCATTGAAAGCCGAGCACCTGACCGGCTCCGGCCGAGAACGGCTCGCTGATGTCGAAGTTGTTGAGTGTGATGCCGATCGATCCCGTCAGACCAAACGCTCCGGCAAAGCCCACGGATGCGTTAAACGTGTCCGTCGAGCGTTCCTCAACCTTCAGGACAACATCGACTTTTGTCTTGTCTACCGGCTGGATGTTGGGCTTGAGCGCTTCGGGATTGAAGAAGTTCAGCATGCCGAGACCGCGGACGCTTCGAATCAATGCTGATCGATTGAAGTAATCACCCGGACGCAAATAGAGTTCACGGCGGATCACCCGGTCACGCGTCTTCGTATTGCCAGAGATCTCGATTCGGCGGATCGTGTACTGCTCACCTTCAACGACGCGAATGATGACATCCACACTATCGGGACTGACGCGTACAAACTCCGGTTCCATGCGACAGGCAAGGTAGCCGTTGTCGGCATAGAGCGATGTGACGTCAGACTGATCTTCATTGACCTGAAGGTTCTTGTAGAACTTCGTTTCGTTGTAGAGTTCACCAGTTTCCACGCCAAGACGCACCAACATGATGGCCTCTGGATAGATGGTGTTTCCGGTAAACTTTACCGAGCGGATATAGACGGGCGAACCTTCGCGGATCGTTATGCGGATGTCCACCGATTCCGTCGTTTCATCATAGATGACCGTATCGGAAACGACCTCAGCGTCGAGCAAGCCCCTTTCCCGAAACCATGTGGCCAGCTTGGTCTTATCCTCGTCATACTTTGTGTGATCAAACTTCGACGATGCCCAGAACTCATACCACGCGGTGGTCTTGGTCTCGCTGAAGGCCGAAGCGATCTCCTTATCCGTGTACCTTGTATTGCCTTCGATCTCGATCGAGCGCACATGGAACTCCACTCCCTCGTTGATCGACATTTCGAGGTCGTAGTAATTCAGGGAATCGGCCGAGACAAGCCTGGTTTCGATCTTGGCAAAGAGAAGCCCTTCCTTCACATAAAGCGCCCGGACCGCTTCACGGGCCAGGTACTCGTCGTAGGGCGACATAATGTCGCCGTTACGACGATCAATTGCCTTATTGATCTCCTCAATGGACAGCTCGTCGTTGCCGGTGATCGTGACGCTACGCAGCCGGGGCATCGGCTCAACACGAATAAGCAGAAAGACACCGAGCGCCGTCTCGCGCTCCCGCTCGATCTTAACGTCTTTGAACGTGCGTCGATTCCATAGGTTCTTGACAGCGCTCATGAGATCATCGGGCCGAGCTTCCTGTCCGACTCGCAAACCGGAGTAGGCAATGACCGTCTGCATGTCAACGCCGCTTGTCAGGCCTTCAACCGTAATACCGGCGATGATCGGGAAACGCGCAGCCGATGAGGTTTGCGCCAGGACGTCTGAGGGCCTCAACATCGATGCGGCAGTAAGCAGCACCGCTATGACGATGACGCGCCATGGTGCCCCCTTCAGCAGGCGGCTACTTGAGTGCATTGCGCAACCGCTCCAGTGTCGTTGGTTTTGTATCAGGAACCTCAGCCACCTGGGCCGATGTCTTGCCGAATCGACGTTCCCGCCGTGTGAAGGCCTGAAGTGCTCCGTAGAGCTCATTCGCGTGAAAATCCGGCCATAACGTTTCGGTCACATACAGTTCAGCATAGGCGGCTTCCCAGAGAAGGAAGTTGCTCAGGCGAACCTCCCCGCTAGTGCGGATGATCAGGTCCGGATCGGGCATAAACGACGTCTGGAGATAGGCCGAGATTGTCTCTTCGGTCAGGTCCTCCGGAGAAAGCTTGCCACGGCGCACATCCAGCGCAATGACCTGCATAGCGCGCTGGATATCCCACCGAGAACCGTAACTCAGCGCAAGGGTCAGGGTAAGTCCATCGTTGTTTGCCGTCTTCTCCATGGCCTTTCGAAGGACGCTACTCACGTTCTTCGGGAGAGCATTGGTCTTACCGATCGTCAGGATCCGAACATTGTTCTTGTGAAGCTCATCGAGCTCCTTTCGCAGGTAGAGCTCCAGCAGGGACATCAGGAACCGGACCTCTGGTGCTGGGCGTTTCCAGTTCTCGATCGAAAAAGCATAGAGCGTCAGAAACTCAATGCCCAGTTGAGAGCAGGCCTTGACAACGGAGCGGACGCTTTCCATACCGGCGCGGTGGCCCTCAATGCGCGGCATTGACCGCAGCTCCGCCCATCGTCCGTTACCATCCATGATGGCAGCGACGTGGCGCGGCAGGCGGCCAGTGGCGCGCAGGTCTTGATGCACCTGCTGAATGTCCGAGGAGACGGGCTCGTCAGACCAGATCAAACTCCCTCCGTTACGTAACAGCCGACAAAAATAGTGACTGGGATCATTGGATGGGGCTAAGGTTGTGCAGAATAAGGGCCTTTCGTATGTTTGCCCTCCGCTAATTGAGGGGGCCGGCAGTGCCGTTTCCTGATACGCGCGCCGACGAGGAGTATTGTGGTTCGTCCGAAAAGAGGCACCGTTGAACGTCACTAAAGCCGATATCGTCGACAAGATCGCCGGTGAGACCGGGCTGACGAAGCTCGAGACGAAGGCTGTCGTAGATGGTTTTCTGCTCAGCATTATCGACGCGCTTGCCGAAGGCAAACGCATTGAGCTGCGAGGTTTTGGTGTGTTCAGTGTGAAGAGTCGCAAGCCACGTATGGCGCGTAATCCGCGGACCGGAGACCCCGTGCCCCTTGAGGAGAGGTTCATCCCCTCGTTCAAGGTGAGTTCGGAGTTTCAGGAGAAGGTTCACGACAAGCTTCGCACGGGCGGTTCACCGGACGTGCTGCCGTCGGCCTGACCTCGATGGGGTCTTCGTCGGCAGCGATATTGGCTGGTGCGATCACATTGGTCGTCGGCCTGGGCTCGTGGGGACTTTCGCGCATGGCGATCTCGGCGGATGTTGATGCGGGCAGAGAAAAAGCTCTGCAGCGAACTTCACAGAGACACGCCGAGGAAGAATCCGTTGCCCGGGAACGGAAATTGACATCGCTGCTGGCAACGATCGAAGATTCGCTCGCTGCACGCCCGCTCGACAGCATGCTCGTTGTGTCGGCGGCAAACATCAGCTACGATCTTGGACAATTCGACAAGGCGTCACGGTACTATCGGCGCTTTCTGGATGCTATCAACCCGACAGCCACGGCTGTTCGCGTTGATTACGCCTACTGCCTGTTTCAGACGGGTAAACAAGACGAGGCGATCGCCGAGCTTGAAGGTGTAATCCAGAATGAACCGAAAAACCAATCAGCGCTGTTCAACATAGCCGTCATGTTCACGCAGAGGTCACAAATGGACAAGGCGACCATGTGGTTTAAGCGCTGTCAGCAAGCAGACCCCTCCTCACCGATCGGTCAGCGTGCCTCTGCCGCGCTTGAAGAACTCGCGAAGAACTCTTGAAACGAAAACAAAAACTGATTTTTCTCACGTCAACCAGGGGTCACCATGCCATGCGGAAAGAAGCGTAAGCGCCATAAAATGGCCACGCACAAACGCAAGAAACGGCTTCGTAAGAACCGTCACAAGAAGAAGAACAGGTAAACGAAAAAAAGGCGCCCTCGGGCGCCTTTTTTTTCTATCACAGAGTTACGGAAAGACTTAAATGCGTAGGCAGGAATGCTCCTGCATGTCCGGGCCGCATGGCAGATTAGTGCATGATTACAAGGGACGAGGAGGTAACACCTCCCCGTGTTGAAAGCCGAATAGTGTAAATCCCTGGCGCAAGGGATCCAAGCGCGCCGACAGACCACGAGACAGACCCAGCTGGGACGATCTGTCGCAGCACAATGCATCCGTGAAGATCGAATATCTCCAACGACGCGTCCTCGGTTAGGACTAGCGCGAGTTGTACGCTTGCCGAGGACGTAGTGGGATTGGGAATGATACTCATCTGAGGGTGCATCCCACGAACGTCCGACTGATCGTTGACAGAAACAAGCGGCTGGCAATTTTCGATCTCCACCGACAGCAGACTATGCTCCTCGGTGGACATTCCCGTTGACGATGTAAAGCCAATGAAACACGAGCCCCGTGAATCGAGATTGAGCGTGCTCTGAATGTCAAAATTTTCCAGCTCAATGACCGGCTTAGCGAACAGCGGGGTTGTCGAAACATAGACCAGCAGTCTGTTGCCCGTCAATGCAACTCGTCCATAGTACACCGAACCGTCAGCCTTGAAGCTCGGCACATCCTTCGATGTGAGAGCCCGTAGGTAGGGGGCGGTGTGCCACGCACGCAGCTGACGTCCGTCACCGACCTGCACGGCAACGTGACTGCCGTCGGGATCGGAGTACGCAGGATTCAGATATGAATCGTACTCGACAGCCATCCCGTGAGCGATCTCATGATACCCAATGCCGTCACCGGAGCGCCCAACAGCCGTGGGGTTCTCTGGCAGAAACACAACAGCAACGCCGTCGGCTCCCGGATCGCCATTATCAACCATGCCGTTGTCGTTACCCATGGCTAGGCGGAACGAGAACCGAAGATCGAACCCGTTGCGCACCGTAAAACGCTCCGGCAGATAGGCTCCGCCACTTTCATACTTCCCTGTTGACGTTAGACGAATTGATTCGCCATCCCGAGCAGCCGACCCTACCAAGCGCATTTCCGGCAGTGCCATTTTCACAAGGCGACTGCTGCAGACAGTATCCTCCAGAACCTCAATCGTCGCCGTATTCATCCCATTAGACAAGCCTGAGACGACGAACGCTCGCGTGCGGCCATTCTTGCTCGGCGCGACAACCATTTGAGAAAGACAACGATCAACGTTGAGCCGTGGCGCTACTGCGGTAGTCTTCGTAGCAAGATCAACCCATTCACACTCCGTCGTAAGCACTGCTCCGTCAACCATCCCACCCGTAACCAGGATCTTCTGCGAGCCCCATGCTCCCATAGCCTGGTGAACTCGACCGGTCATCAAGTTAGGGCCTCGCTCAACGATACCCGCGGGGCTAATCGTCCAGGTGAACCGTGACGTCGTGACAGGGGTCTCACTGAGTGCGCCGCCTGCCAAAAAGACGGAACCGCTGGCAAGGGGCGTCACGCGAGGCGCTACGGGCGAATCATCAAATGTCAGGTCATTGAGCCACGAGTCCTGCGCAAGTGAGTATCGCAAGGAGACTTTGCTGCGCGGTGAATTCGGACCTCCTTCACGAAATCCAAAGTACGACGGCCCCCTACCATCCGGGTTCACCGAGACGGCCTGATTGGCAAAGGATGGAAGATCCCGCACTCGAGCTGACTCACCAGTCACGAGGTTGAAGATCTCTGCGGTTGCGTTGTTGAAGCCTCCAAAGATGAGTATTGAATCAGCATTGATAAAATCCGCTGCGTGCTGCCGTCGGCCCGTTGCCATGGTGCCTGCTAGCGACCACGTCATGGACTGGACGTCAAGGCGTTCGATACTTCGTGTCGTACTCGAGTTTGAATACCCACCGAAGACGAGGATATCACCATCTGGCAGCACAAGTGATGGAAACTCTGCTCTAGCGTCGCGCATGGAGGGCCCTTGGCTAACGACACCGGTAGTGAGATCAACGATCTCGGTGGTGTTCGTCGGTAGACCGTCGAGAATACCATACGAGCCGGTCCATCCGCCCATGACGATCATACGGTCACCAGGCAGATATCGCGCCACATGGTGATGCCGTCCAAGTCGCAACTGAGCAAACACGCGCCAGTTTGACTGTGCCGTTGAGCTCACCACCAAGGCTATCATCCAAACCAGAGCAAGCAAGCCATGAAGGAAAACCGGGCTCTCACGCTCCAAGCAACGGAGTTGGCCGAACATTGCCTTGCGCATAATGCTCAGTGACGATAGAGTAAGAAGTGTTGGAACGAATTTAGAAAACATCATCGCGTAATGATCAGCGGAGCAGACCAGATCACGCCTCCGCGCACCACCCTGACAACATAGGATCCCGCGGCCAGATGTTCATCAGCACATAGTTCAACCGAAAGCGCCCCACGGTGAAGTGTATCATGTCGAACCACCCGACCCTGCTGATCAATGACATCGATCACACCGTCTTCTGTGAGCTCGTTACCAAACCGCACCGTAAATGATGAGCAGCTTGGGTTCGGCGCGATGGTGGCAAAGCCCCGTGGCAATGCCTTCATAGAGCCGCCATCATCAAGGCCAGAGACAAGGGGCTGACATTCGGACATCTCAACGGAGAGCAGCTCATGGATCTCGCTGGACCGTCCGGTTGAGGACGTAAATCCCACGTAGCAGGAGCCCCGTGAATCGAGATTGAGAACACCTTGCAGGTCAAACGAATCGATCTCGATGGCAGGGTTTGTGAACGCAGCAGTCGTCGACACAAACACAGATAAGCGGCCGGACTCGTAGGTAATGCGTCCGTAATACACGCTGCCGTCGGCCTTGAAACTGGGCACGCCAATCGTGGCAAGGCCACGCAGGTATGGCGGCACGTGCCAAGCTCGCAGAAACTGTCCGTCACCGACCTGCACGGCAACGTGGCTGGTGTTTGGATCTGAGAATGCGGGGTTGAGATACGAATCGTACTCAACGGCCATCCCGTGCGGGACCTCGTGATAGCCGATACCATCGCCGGCGCGTCCAAGAGCTGTAGGATTATCTGCCATGAAGACCACGGCGATGCCGTCTGCTCCCGGATCACCGTTATCGACCATGCCATTGTCGTTGCCTTGCGAGAGCCGGAATGAAAACTTCAGATCGAATCCGTTGCGCACGGCAATACGATTCTCCAGAAACGCTCCCCCGCTCTCATACTGTCCGGTTGTTGTCAGTGCCAGCCCAGTCTCGCCATACCGAGCACTGCCAACAGTGCGCATCGCTGAAAGATCCTGACGTCGCATGTTCGGACTGCAGATAGTATCCTCAAGAACTTCGACTAGTGGTGTATTCGATTCATCGCTAAGCCCGGAGAAAACAAAGGCCCGCATGCGTACATCTTTGGAAGATGCCATGATCATCGGAGCATATACACGCTCCTTAATGAGATCCGGGCCACGTTCAACAACACCCTTCTCAAGGTCGATCCATTCGCAGACATTACTGATGAAAGCATCACTGGTAAGACCTCCGGCTGTGAGCACGCGCGCATTGCTCCATGTGCCTATTCCGATGTGCTGACGTCCTACGGAAAGTGAAGGCCCCTTGCGCACAGCACCGAGCGGATTGACGACCCACGTATATGGCGAGGCCGTGAACGGCCTCTCCGTCAGTGCTCCTCCGACTACGACCACAGACCCGTCGTTGAGAGCTGTGACCCGAGGAGCGACGGGGCTTTCATCAAACACCAGATCCTGCTCCCAAAGATCCGTGCTCTTCATGTATCGCAGGGACGTCTTGCTACGAGCAGAGTTCGGCCCTCCTTCGCGGAATCCGAAGTACGATGGCCCCCTACCGTCAGGATTAACCGAGACCGCATTATTGGCATTCGTCGGCAAAGCTCGAACGCGTTGTGTACGAAAGGTTTTAAGACTCAGGATCTCCGCTGTTGAGTTGCTAAAGCCGGCGAAGATCAGAATCTCATCAGCTGACAGAATATCGGCGGCATGCTGGCGACGTGACGATTGCATGGTGGATACAGTGGACCACTGCATGCTCTGGACGTCTAGACGTTCGATGACGGAACCACCGCCGTCGTATGAATAGCCACCAAACACGAGTATATCACCGTCGGAGAGAACGATAGTTGGGAACTCGGCCCTGGAATAGCGCATGGACGGTCCATCAATGACCATTCCGGTGCTGAGGTCGACGATCTCGGTCTCATTCGTTGGCATTCCATCAAGTATGCCCTGAGAGTTCACATACCCGCCAATGACGATCGCCCGGTCTCCCGGCAAGTAGCTCACTGCGTGCCAATGCCTGCCTTGCCGAAGATTGGCGAAGACCTTCCAACGGAGCTGAGCGTGCATTACTCCGGTCCACAAGAACATCACGCTGGCTAGCAACAACGTCTTTGTTCGAGTATGCAGAATCATTGCATGTCCTTTGGTCATCATTCGTGGTATGCCGCTACCTTCATGGAAGCGTTGCATCAACACAAGTTATCACTTGCATCGGACCAGACTCTGATACGGGGAACTTCTTAGGAGGCGGAGAGGGAGCGTCATTCCCGCGACCACGGAAAGCCATCCACACACGCATGGATCCCCGCTTTCGCTGGGATGACGGTCACACCCCACACCTAACACCTCACACCTAATACCTGCGCGAAGCGCCGTAACTTCCATGATGTTTCTGGGACTTCTAGCTGCCTGCACCACGCTTCTGTCATGGAGTGTTGGGACACTCACATTCCTCAAAGCATCGCGGCTGATGGACCCGGGACTTATGAATCGGGCTCGTCTTGGTTTGGCCGTCATCGTCACGTTTATCATTGCCTGTGTCACTGCACAACTTTGGCCATGGGAGCTCGTGGCGAAAACATCAGGAACGTCGTGGGTATGGCTTGGCTTGAGCGGCCTCGTGGGTCTAGCTATTGGCGATCTATTCGGCTTTACTTCACTTCGCATCCTTGGAGCTCGGCGTCAAAGCGTCATTGGAACAACGGCACCGGCGGCAGCGGCGATCATTGGCCTAGTGGTTCTGGGTGAAGATCTCTCGATATCGGATGTTGCAGGGACAGGCCTGACGATCATCGGAGTGATGGTAGCGATGAACACACCTGATGAGCGCGAAGAAGTTCACAGTGAGGGGTTCGGCTCCTATTCCGTGGGTATTCTACTGGCCATTGGCGGAGCCGTGTGTCAGGGGGCTGGCCTTGTACTGGCAAAAAAGGGGATGCAGGGACATGGGGCTGATATAGCCCCTTTTCACGCAACGTTTCTGCGGATGATCGTCGGCTTCTTAGCAACCTACGTGATCGACGTTGTACGGCGCGCACCGCACCGCCCCCTGCGAGAGGCCTTCACGCACAAAGAAGCTCGTTCGGCAATGGTACTCGGGACGTTCTTCGGTCCGATCGT
Organism: uncultured Melioribacter sp.; assembly: GCA_964393485.1. Classification (GTDB taxonomy): domain Bacteria; phylum Bacteroidota; class Ignavibacteria; order Kapaibacteriales; family Kapaibacteriaceae; genus UBA10438. The sequence goes on from CAYMTW010000029.1 coordinate 18,854, forward strand.
TGGGGTAACGATGTCGCTCATTGCAGCCAAGAACCTCGAAGTTGCCGTGGCGCAGACGATCTTCTCGTTGGTTCCCTTTGTGGTGATGCTCATCATGCGTGTGTTCTACGCTCAGCAGATCCCAGCCCGCAGCATTGTCGGTGCCATCATCAGCGTTATCGGAGTCGTCATCCTCGTCGTCGGCATGCCCTGAGGACGTAGATTTGCGCCACATTTGCTTCACAATGAAATACAACCATGAATCAGCGTCTGACCGATATCGGCCTGCCCGGCATTCTTGACAATCCTGAGCAGCTGGCTCAGCTAAGCGACGAGCAGATCGATGAACTTGCCGCCATCCGCGATGAAGCCGCAGAAGAGCTCGAGAACGACGAGTCGAACGCCGACCTGATCGACACCGTCTATCTGGCGCACATGACGCTGACATCGGCCCTCTTCCTGCGGGCCATTGCCTCGGATGTCGAGATCCCGGATCTGCCGGCAGCTCAGGTCCTTGCGCGATCATGGGGCGGGGGCCTCCTGCTCTCCAGCGACGCCGACTCTGTGCGTGAGATCATCGCCCCACGTCAGACACTCGACATGCTGACGAAGGCTGGCCTGCCGGCTAAGGCAGATCCTGAACTGACATTTTCTCTGCCGCCAACGAAGCTCTCGGACATGGTTGAGCTGGCTGACGACGACGTCGATGACTCCTCTAGCAAAGAGTTCTTCTCCACGTTCTGGAAGATCGGCGAAACCGACGATGGCGACGTGCTCTGCCTTGATGAACGCGCCGACTGCGCTGTGATCCTCCTCGATGCCGAATGGGGCTACTACGCCCAGCAGTTCGTCAACTCGTCCGTAGGACATCTTCTGCAGTGTCTTGAAGCTTGGCGCGTCCTCGAACAAGACGATGCCAATGAGATAGACGACGCGATTGAACGCTTCGAACGCGCCGTTGACCGTATCGACCCTCGCGCCCTGACCGAGGGGGCTTTCTGGTTTGATGTTCTGGCAATGCTGGAAGACGAAGAGGAAGAGTAGTTACGGAGTTACGGAGTTACGCATCCCAATAGTAGCCCCGGGCCTTGGCTCGGGGTACGCGATTACGGAGATACGGAGTATAACAGTCATCCCTGCGAAAGCAGGGATCCATCGTATCGAACGATTGGATTCACCTCAACAAAACACAAAAGCTCCTCGCGCATCAGGCGCGAGGAGCTTTTTTAGTTCGTCATCGATTTTAAATCCCCTGGCCAAGACTCCGGGCTTTGGGCCCTTTTCTCACCTCGAGTCAAGGTCCGGGGCAATTCTCAAATCCAAAACCTCAAACCCCAAACCTCACACCTCAAACCTACTTGGCAATCGCCACCGACCGGCGTTCGCGCACAACCGTCACGCGGATCTGGCCTGGGTATTCCATTTCGGTTTCGATGCGACCAGCAATGTCATTGGCCAGCTGGTCCGCGCGCAGATCGTCGATACGATCTGGCTCGATGATCACGCGAACTTCGCGTCCTGCCTGGATCGCAAAGGTCTTCGTGACCCCATCGAACGAGGTAGCGATCTCCTCGAGCTGCTGCAGGCGCTTGATGTAGTTCTCCAGCGACTCACGGCGAGCACCCGGGCGGGCACCGCTGATCGAGTCAGCTGACTGCACAAGCACAGCAATCGGTGATTCCATTTCGATGTCGTCATGGTGAGCACCGACGGCGTTGACCACCAGCGGGTGTTCCTTGTACTTCTTGACGAGTTCCATGCCGAGCAGAGCGTGCGGACCTTCGAGTTCACGGTCGATAACCTTGCCGATATCGTGGAGAAGTCCAGCGCGCTTGGCAAGGTTCACATCCAGGCCAAGTTCGTTGGCCATAATACCCGTAAGGAAACCCACCTCGATCGAGTGTGCTAGAAGGTTCTGACCATAGGACGAGCGATACTTCATACGCCCGACGTAGCGGATCATTTCCGGATGGATGTTGTGAATGCCGAGCTCCATCAGAGCATTCTCACCCACACGCACGACTTCTTCTTCCAGTTCCTTGCGCACCTTCTCGACAACTTCCTCGATGCGTGCTGGGTGGATACGTCCGTCACCCATCAGACGCTCAAGCGAAACGCGAGCTACTTCGCGGCGGAACGGATCAAAGCCAGAAACCACCACAGCCTCCGGCGTATCGTCAATGATCAGGTCAACACCAGTTGCAGCTTCAAAGGCGCGGATGTTTCGTCCTTCGCGGCCAATGATGCGCCCCTTCATCTCTTCTGTCTGTAGGTTGACGACTGATACTGTTGATTCAACACAGTGGTCCGAAGCCGTACGCTGGATTGCCATGAGCACGATGCGCTGTGCTTCTTTGCGGGCATTGAGCTTAGCCTCATCACGCACGTCTTTGACGAGCTGCGCGGCATCGGCCTTGGCGTCATTGACCATGTTGTCAACAAGAAACTTCTTGGCGTCTTCCTTGCTCATCCCAGTGATGCGCTCGAGACGAACATTCTGTTCTTCGAGAAGCACATCTATCTGCTTGGTCTTTGTTTCGATGGTTGAGGCCTTCCGCGTCACGTCGGCCTCCATCGTTGAGAGGGTCTTTTCCTTCTTGTTGATCACCTCAAGCTTCTGCTCGATCCCCTCTTCACGCTTGCGCAGCTCCTTTTCAAGGTTGCGGAGCTTGGCCTCCTTGGAGTCTCGCTCCGAATCATACTTGCGCTTGAGCTCGCGGAACTTGTCGTCCGCTTCATCGATCTTGGTGCGCTTGATCGCTTCGGCCTTCTTTTCGGCTTCCTGCAGAACGACCTTCGCTTCTGCTTCGGCAGCCTCTTTCTTCGTGGCTGCAACCTTTGCACCGGCAAAGTAACTTACCAGGAAGCCAATGGCCGCCACGGCTACCCCCACGATGATGGCCATCGTCATTGGGTCCATCATGATCATAACTCCTTCTCCGCTCCCGAGAGCGGTACGCCACAAGCCCCTTAGAGGAGGCTAGTGATCGGTAAAAAATAAAGGAGCCGCATCCCACTACTCCGGACCGAGTCCGATGTGTTCGATTGGGAAAAGAACCAATGGTACCGCACGGTGGGTATCATCCTGGCCATCGCTGACTTCCACTGAATGGTTGTGGTCGAACCACACCGGCGCCGCTGGCGTCCGGACCATTTCCGCATAAGCGGGTGAGGCCTGCCATTGATGGTCAGAGACTGATTCCCTGGAGTGAAAAAATTTGTATGATTCTTTTTCAAGCGTGCGAAAACAGTAGCGGAATGCGGCTACGCGTTCCTACCGACGCCCAGGGCTCGAAGTTGACGAATCACAATAGCGGTTGTTGCGCTGCCCGCTCAAGGTAGCGTGTCATGCTTTCCAGTTCATCCGTTACAAACTGCACGTCCTGCTGGCGTTGATCCCGTGCCTCGACGTATCGTTCGGCAACATTAAGGGCGGCCAGGACAGTGAGTGTGGGAGTCGATTGCTCCCGGAGTGTCTGCTGAAGATGTTGAAACTGGACGTTGACTTCTCGAACGGACTGTTTAACCTTCTCCTCGTTTTCTCCACGAAGAGTAAGGTCTTTGCCGGCTATGGTAACTCGGATCGTTTTCGACATGGGTGTCGGAATAAAAAGTTTCGTTGTTCCGAGGCAGAATTTAGGAAATCCTCAGCAATTCTTCCACGCGAGCTGCCAAATCATCAAGCCTGTCGGCCACTTTGTTGAGCTCGGCATCCGAGATCAGCGTGTGATCGGCCGGAATCCGGGCCTGAGGCACGTCCGATGGCTCAGAAGCGACAGGCAGCGACGCTGGTGTGGCAGGTACAGCAAAGAGCGACATCTGATCGCGCTGTGTGGGATCTTCGAGATGACGCAGGCCAGCCGTTCGGTAGATCTCGACAATAGACATGGCCCGTCGGAGCTGTTCCTGAAGATCTGCGACTTCATCGGTCAAACGCAGCACTTCAGCAGCTGATACCGTGGAAAGAGACTCCGACGCTGTGAGCTCTGCTGTTTGGAGTCGCTCGGACACTTCGGCAAGCGCCTGTTGCAGGTCCTGGATCTCGGTCTGGCGGGCACTGAGTTGGAGTTCGAACTCAGCCACCTCTCGACGCGATACGGCCAGTTCTGATGAAAGCTCCTCGTTTCGGACGTTCTTATCATCGACAACACCCTCAAGATCACTGGCACGCTGCTGCAGGCGCTCCAGACGCTGCTCAAGCTCCTCACGCTCACGCTGCATGATCTCAAACCGCACCGTGAGTTCGGTAGCATCCGTAAGCTGCTCCGATTTCTCGTCTAGTCGTGCTTCCAGCTCGGCCACGCGCAGGCTCATTCCGGCCAGCTCCTGCTCGAGCTGAGCGCGCTGCTGCGCCGAGGTGGCAAGGTCGCCTTCTAGTGTTTGGATGACCTCGGTCACATCTGCCCGCATCTGTACCTGCGTAGTGCGGCCATCCTCGAGAGCTGCTTCAAGCTCAGAGGTTCGTCGCATGGCATCTGCAAGATCGGCCTCCAGCCCAGATGCACGCTGCGTGGCGCTGGCAACATCACCCTCAAGGAGCCGGTTCATCTCTTGAGCGGTGGCAAGTGCCCCCTCAAGTTCCTGAATCCGGGCAGTGGCCGCAGATGATTCAACCTCGATGACGGCGGGCTTTTGCGCCTGTAGTTGCGCAACTTCCTGACGCAGCGTAACGATGGTCTCGGCGGAAGAACGCACCACGTCCCAGAACTTGCGCACAATGAGCTGCACCTCTGCTGAGGCCTGCACGGCATCTAACGAAGGCGTCACTGCGGCAGCCGGCCGTGGGTCGTATTCGCTTTGTGGTTCGGCACTGAAGAGCTGACTCATGATTCTCTCCTTACGAGGACGGTTGTGCAGTATTCAGGTCGGCAAGGGGCTGTTCGGTTCCACGAAGGACGGCACCCAAGCGCTTGCCCGCTTCGGTCTTGATGGCCTCGATCGCAGCATCTACGTCGGCATCGACAAGCGTACGTTCCATGGAACCAAAGGCCATGCGCATTGCAAGTGATTTCCGGTCCTGACCGAGGGCCTTGTCACGATATACGTCAAAGATCTCAGCCGAACGGATGTGTGGCACTCCACACGCGAGCGCCAGATCGACGAGCTGTCCGGCATTGAGGTCCGCCGCCACAACAAGCGCCAGGTCGCGTTCGACGCTCGGAAACGCCGACACAGGAGTGTAGCGACGTTTGGTGGCCGGGAAGGACCGCAGATCGACCACGGCTGCCACAGCCTGACCTTCCAGGCCGCAGGCTCCGGCAATGGCGGGGTCAACCTGACCAGCATATCCGACGTGAACGCCGTCACAGCTGATGGCGACGACATTCGTCGTGAACATCGCAACGGCTTCAGTCACAACCGATGTGGAGATGCCCGAACCAAGAGCTGAAACGTCACCAATGACGTCATACAGATCCAACGAGCGCCCCTTGCCACTCCAGTGTGCGGGCAGTTCACCGGCAACAACCATCGTCAGGATCTCCTGCTGGCGCAGTCCAAACTCCGATGCCGCATCTCTTGCAAACACGGATCCGATCTCGCTCAGGCGCACGCCAGCCGAGCCATGACGCAAATTGCGCGAGGCGACGCGCAATAGCGATGGAACCAGCGACGATCGCATAGCGGAGAATTCACGACCAAGGGCATTCCGCAATGTGACGGTGGCCTCTTCGTGGCCGTGGTGGTCTTCTGGTGAGCCAAGTACATTCGTAACGCAATCGATGTATCCGCGCGTGGTCAGAATAGTGCGTACCCGCTCTCGTTGGGCATGACCATGGGGACCTCCGCTGCGCTGTGTTTCGGGAAGCTGGGAGGCACCAATGGCAATGTGCGCACGCTCAGCTGACGGCACGTTATCAATTCCGTAGAGACGCATCACCTCCTCGGCGATGTCGATTTCGGCCATGATATCCATGCGCCATGATGGTGCGGTCACAGCACATGATGCTGTGCCTAATGAATGCACAGTACATCCCACCGCCCGGCACACCTGAGCGATGTAGTCATCAGAAACATCAATGCCAACGATTGATCGCACGCGATCAAAGCGGACATCGAATGAAGCTGGCACAAGTGGAGCAGGATAGGCATCTATGCGGTTGAGTGCATTGCCCCCTGAGAGTTCAAGGATCAGCTGCGTGGCGCGGTCAAGTGCCCATTCCACGGTCTCAATATCAACGCCACGCTCAAAACGATACGAAGCGTCCGTGCTGAGACCAAGCACCTTGGCCGTGCGCCGGATCGATGAGGGGGCAAACCATGCGCTCTCAAGCAGTACCGATGTGGTATCGTCGGTTATTTCTGAATGCTGGCCACCCATGACGCCGGCAATACCAACCGGACCGCGAGCATCGCAGATGAGAAGCATCGACGGGTCGAGCTGACGCAGTTTTCCATCGAGTGTGGTGTATTCTTTCACACCGGCCATTGCTGCCGTCTGCACAACGAACGTTGCCTCGGTGATCGTCCGTGCATCATAGGCATGCAGGGGCTGACCGCATTCGTGCATCACGTAATTGGTCACGTCAACGATCACATTTCGTGGTCGCAGTCCGAGGGATGTCAGGCGGTCTTTGAGCCACGTGGGCGATTCAACAATCCTCACACCATCGATACGCCGTGCCATGAAGCGACGGCACAGATCGGCATCTCGGATATCGACCTTCACCTCGGGTGCGGCATCGACGTGCGTAGATGCGGCAGAAACATCTGCGCGGCACAGAGCCCCTTGCATAAATGCCGCAAGGTCGCGCGCAATACCGAGGTGCGACAAGCAGTCGGCCCGGTTCGGGGTGATCGCCACATCGTAGGTCACGTCATCGATTCCAAGAGCTTGGGCAAGGGGCGTCCCACTCGGAGCCTCAGAGTCCATGACCCAGATACCATCGTGATCTTCTCCCAGACCCAGTTCGGCCTGCGAACAGATCATGCCCTGAGAAATGACCCCACGCAGGGGGCGCTCTTCGATGGCAAACCCGGCTGACGGCACGACTGCGCCAACGAGTGCCACCGGCACGGTCTGACCGGCTGCCACATTCTTCGCTCCGCAGACGATCGTTTTGGGCTCGTTCTGCCCCACATCCACCGAACAAACCGAGAGCTTATCCGCCTTGGGGTGCGGCTGCTTGTCCAGCACCCGGCCCACGACAAAGCCTTGCAGTACCGAGGACATGTCAACGATGTCCTCAACCTCCAAGCCAAGGTCCGTCAACACCTTCTGCACCCTCTGCGGCGTCCACTCAGATGCCGGCAATGACACAAACTCCTGCAACCATCGATGCGAGATTTTCATCTCAAGAATATTCTCCGTTGAATCATCGCAAATTTAGACCTCACAAAGACATAGCAGGGGGCGAGTTATGCACAATGACGGAGGTACGAAGTGACGGAGGTACGAAGGTGCGAAGTGACGGAGGTACGGAGGTGCGAAGTGACGGAGGTACGGAGGTGCGAAGTGACGGAGGTACAGTGTGACGAAGGTTTATCCGTCATCCCTGCGCAAGCAGGGACCCAAAGGAGTTCGCGCATCCATCGAACATGAGCCCTGCCTAGATTTGGTTCGATCACCACTCAAGAGAAACATGACGATGAATACCACCCCTGACATCAAAGACGTCGTCCGGACGGCCTATGCCGGAATAGCCGGGCAAACAAAGGAACAGAATGCGGCCTCGTGTTGCGGGGTCGGCGGATGCTCAACGGTGGACTACACCATCTTCGCCGAAGACTACTCGAAGATGAAGGGGTACGTTGCCGACGCTGACCTCGGTCTTGGCTGTGGCGTGCCGACGGAATTCGCACAGATCCGCGAAGGCGATCTCGTGGTCGATCTCGGGTCAGGTGCCGGCAATGACGCCTTTGTTGCCCGCGCCATCACCGGATCCGAAGGCAAGGTCATCGGCATCGACATGACGCCAGAGATGATCGACAAGGCCCGCATCAATGCCGATGCCCTGGGATTCAACAACGTTGAGTTTCGCCTTGGCGACGTCGAGAACATCCCAATGGCGGCCAATCGCGCCGACGTGGTTATCAGCAACTGCGTGCTTAATCTGGTGCCTGATAAGGCGCGTGCTTTTCAAGAAATGCACCGCATACTCAAGCCGGGTGGCCACTTTAGCGTAAGCGACGTGGTACTTCAGGGCGAGCTCCCGGAAGGACTTCGCAACGACGCCGAAATGTACGCCGGATGCGTCTCCGGGGCCATTCAACTCGACACCTACCTGGCTCTTCTGCATCAGGTTGGGTTCACAAATGTCACGGTCCAGAAGAAGCGTCAGGTCAGTCTTCCCACCGAAATCCTGTCCTCATACCTAACGCCTACCGAGATCCAGGAAATGCAGTCGAACGACAGCGCAGGCAAAGGCATTTACAGCATCACTGTCTATGGCGAGAAGCCCCCTGCTAGCTGCTCGCCGGACTCTGGGTGTTGTTAGACCACAACTCGCGATGCCCGACCAGGCCCACTGAGACGTAGGGGCCCGGTCCACTTAGACGTAGTGGTTTTGTCCGCTATGACATTGCGGCGACCACATGGGGTCGGGGGCGACCACATGGGGTCGGGGGCGACCACATGGGGTCGCCCCTACGAGAACGTCACGTTTTGCCGTTTCAACGCTCATCGTTGAAATGAAACAGAAACTACAACGACAATACCGCCGCAGCACCCGACTGCCTGGTCGGGATTACTCTCAACCCGGCGCGTACTTCGTCACAATCGTGACACAAGACCGGGCTCCGCTCTTTGGACAAATCGTCAACGGAGAAATGTATCCGAGTGCCGCGGGCAGGATGGTGCTTAGGTGGTTCTATGAATTGGAACACCGATACCCTTGCCTCAAATGCGATGCCGTCGTCTGCATGCCCGATCATATCCATTTCGTGATTTTCATCATGGACAGCACACGTCAGCGAAATCGCGTAGGGGCGACCCTATGTGGTCGCCCCGCGGTGGATTCATTGGACCAACACCCACCATGTTTGGGCGACCAATACCCACCATGGTTGGGCGACCACATAGGGTCGCCCCTACCGTCCCTTCCGGATCTGGGTGACATTGTAGGATGGTTCAAAACAATGACCACAAACGAGTACATACGTGGTGTCAAACACCATGGATGGCCATCATTCAACGGCAGACTATGGCAACGCAACTACTACGATCATATCGTCCGAACACATGAGTCATTATCACGAATCCGTCGATACATTATCGACAATCCCCGTAGGGGCGACCCAAAGTGGTCGCCCGAATCGTAACAAAGTGGTCGCCCGAATCGTAACAAAGTGGT